>NZ_JCAIJG010000132.1:0-33101 GCF_059735615.1 Desulfosporosinus sp. Tol-M2 | reverse complement strand
AACGCACCTGCGTCCTGCAGTTTGGTCATCGCGCCGTTGATGAGGTAGAGGTCGCCACCGAGCTCCGCCGGGATGCGGTCCAGATTCTCAAGCTCACGGATGTCGTTGGCGCTCATCCAACCGTTCTGACGTGCGGTAGCGTAACCGCTCATTCGGCTCACATAGTCGCCTCGAAGCAGCCCGTCCACATTGAACTTAATGAACAGCTTCGGTTTTTCGCTCTCCATGAGTAGGGCGCGGCACATGGACTGTTCCCAGCGCACTACCCAAGGGTCCAGGGTGTATTTCACGAACTCAAGGGATTGCTGCTCGATGTTGGAGAAAGACGATTTCTCAAGGTCAGCCAGCATGTGAGGTGGCACCCTAAAAATACGGGCGATCTCATTGATCTGAAACTTTCGAGTCTCCAGAAACTGGGCCTGCTCCGGTGATATCGCGATTGGCTGATACTTCATGCCTTCTTCAAGAACGGCTACCCGATGTGAGTTTCCGCTGCCTTGATAGGCTGCGTTCCAGGACTCTTTAATTTTCTGTGGGTCCTTGATGGTGCCAGGGTGTTCCAGCACTCCGCCCGGAGCGGCTCCATTAGCGAAAAATTTTGCACCGTATTCCTCAGTGGCAATGGCCAGTCCCACAGCATTCTTCGCCATTGCAATGGGAGAATAGCCAACCAGTCCATCAAAGCCGAGGCCAGGAATATGAAGAACGTCAGAGGGAGACAGGTAAACCTGGCTGTCTTTTCCGAGGGAGGGAGTGTCCTCGTTGCTGCGCTGGTATAAATAGAAAAGCCGACCGTTTGAATCTCGGTCGACCGTCATTTTGTTTGGCATCAGCGGATAAAGCGCAAGGACTTCGCCGCGAGCGTTTCGTATGATTTGCGCATAAGCATTTCCCCATAATAAAAGATGACTCATCAGCGTTTCTCTAAATGCAAACGAAGTCATCTCAGGGTTGGGTTCGTCATGGAGCAGTTTGTACAGCGGGTGCTTAAGGTGTTTTTCTTTACCTCCGGAATCGTTGTATTGGTAGATATGGAGCGGAAGCCCCGCCAACGTCTCGGATAATATCCTCACACAACTGTACACAGCCGTCATTTGCATGGCTGTTTGTTCGTTTACTGGTTTGCCCGCACTGGTGCTGCCGAAAAAGAAGCTGTAGCGGCTGCTCCCGAGTGCATCTTTAGGCTTGTCGCGCGCTTTGAATATTCCTTGCAGTATTCCCATAGACATCAATCTCCTTTACTAAAAAACAAGCAGGCCGCGATCGTCATAGACCGAAGCTCCACTTTCGTTGCCGCACCGAATTGCGCGGTCAAGCGCCATAATCGTCGCCACCGCACCGTCAATTTTCTCTGTGGACTTCTCCTTGTCGGTCTTGATGTTTCCGGCAGGATCGGTTCGAATAAAAATGTTATCCATCATCCACCTAAGGACCGGATGACCGCCATGCGCGATTTTCTCTTCAAATGTTAGTTTCATTAGCTCCTTTGTCGGCGGTGACATATCCTTGAAACCCTGTCCAAACGGGACGACCGAAAAGCCGAGGTTTTCCAAATTCTGTGTCATCTGGACTGCGCCCCAGCGATCGAAAGCAATCTCGCGGATGTTGTACTTCGTGCCCAGCTGTTCAATGAACGCTTCAATGAAGCCGTAATGCACCACATTTCCCTCGGTGGTTAACAAAAACCCTTGTTTCTGCCAAACGTCATAATTCACATGATCGCGCCGGACCCGAAGATCAATGTTGTCCTCTGGTATCCAGAAGAACGGGAGCACGCTATATTTGTCCTCCTCATCAAGTGGCGGGAAGACCAGTACGAACGCTGTTATATCCGTACTGCTTGAAAGGTCGAGCCCGCCGTAACAGACCCGCCCTCCGAGAGCGTCTTCGTTCACGGGGAACGCGCATTGATCCCATCTGTCCATCGGCATCCAACGCACTGCCTGCTTGACCCACTGGTTCAGTCGAAGCTGCCTGAAGCTATTCTCCTCAGCTGGGTTTTGCCTGGCTGACTCAAACGCTGCTTTGACTTTATCCATGCTGACGGTGATGCCTAGTGACGGATTTGCCTTTTTCCACACCTTCGGATCAGCCCAATCATCCTCGGTAGCCGCACCATAAATCACTGGATAGAAGGTGGGATCGTTCTTTCTGCCGTCGATGATATCCAGCGCCTTTTGGTGTACTTCCCAGCAGATGCTGTTTTGGTTGTCCCCGGCAGTGGTGATTAGGAAATACAGTGGCTGCATCCTGGCATCGCCGCTGCCCTTGGTCATGACATCAAACAGTTTTCGATTAGGCTGGGTGTGCAGCTCATCAAACACGACGCCGTGGGTATTGAAACCGTGCTTGTTTCCCACATCAGCAGACAAGACCTGGTAGATGCTACCGGTTGGTTGAAATATGAGCCGTTTCTGCGAATCAAGAATTTTCACCCGCTTTGACAGTGCTGGGCACATGCGCACCATATCCGCCGCCACGTTAAAAACAATGGAGGCCTGATTGCGGTCGGCCGCGCAGCCGTAGACCTCGGCGCGTTCTTCATTGTCACCGCAGGTCAGTAACAAGGCGACAGCGGCGGCGAGCTCTGATTTTCCCATCTTCTTTGGTATCTCTACATAGGCGGTATTAAACTGCCGATAGCCATTGGGTTTCAGAGTGCCGAACACGTCTCGGATAATCTGTTCCTGCCAGTCAATCAGCTCGAAGGGTTTTCCCGCCCAGGTGCCTTTGGTATGGGAAAGTGCCTCGATGAATGCGACTGCATAATCGGCCGTTTCTTTGCTGTAATAAGCGTCCTTCGCTTTAAAAGCAGTTGGTTTGTATTTTTTGAGTTTTCGGATATGCAGTCACCTCCTTCAAAAAGGCATAAAAAATAGACCTCGATGGGTCTTACTTAACGAGGAACAGAGCCGCAAGGCTCCATTCCGGGATTTAATTTTAATCGGGTTAGTTGTGTTCTTTCATCAGAATCGCAAGGGCAATCTCTGCATCCGAATCGAGCGGTTCTATATCCCAACCTCTGTCGTAATTGGCGATGATCTCACCATCGCGTTTTAGCATGAGTTTGGAAATGCGGCCCTTCTCGATGCCGTACTGCGATCCTTCTTCAAAACACTTCACCCAGTAGTGAATGATGCTGCTTCCAACTTTGATGCTTCCTTCTTTCCACATGGTCGTTCTCCCTTCGTTTTGTATGTGTATGTTCGTTCTGAAAGCACACGATAGCAAGTCAATTCAGAGATACAAACCGGGATATATGCACCAACTATTCGAGCCGAAAGTGTGTAAATTACGCCTCCCCGGTCAGGATGAAATGAGCATATTCTTTGCGGTTTTCTTCGAGGTACAATACCAGCTCGCAGAAGCCCATGTCATTTGCGATACGCTGCACCGCTACCACATCAAACATATTCGTCAGCCCCGTGTCGCGAATAGCCAGGATCTGTTTACGCACTTTATCTGTCATCGTCGCACCTCCGGCAAATGTCCTCGCCATAGACCACGTTCAGTCCGCTGCCGTTGTCCCAGTTGACCAGTATGCTTGCTGTGTCATCCACGCCGGTTACTATGCCCTTGGTGCCGATGGGCGGAGCCTGCATGTCGTCCATGCGAAGAAGCTCCACGCGGCAACCAGCCGGATACTGGCGGCGGATACGCTCGACGATTTCTTTACTCGGAAATCTCATCGTTTGCCTCCTCTCCGTTTAGAAGGTCTTTTACCTCTTCTACTACTGCGGGGTCGTCGGTGGCAGCGTCCATGTCTTCAGCGCTGAAGCCCTTCTTGGCTCCCGAGCGAAATGCGGCACTGCCAGTCAGGTTTCGAAGAAGCGTCCGACGCGTTTCCTTGAACTCCTCGCCAATGAAGCCGATCCGTAGGAGGAAGCAGCGGAAAGCGTACTTCTCATTGTCCGTTTCCTTTTCCTTGGCAGTCACACGCTTCTGGTTCTTGGCTGCAGCAAGCATTTTTCCAATTAAGTGAGCCGCCGCGTTGATGACCTCCGGCTCGGGAATGCGGTCGAACCAAGGAAAGCGAATGCGCTCGTCGGTGAGCTCGATTTCCAAGCTGTCCGCACCGAGTGCTTTTTTGATGAGCATCGCTTTGCTGTCTACCATCCGGCGCAGGTTGTCAATCGCGGCTTCGGTGGCGTCATTCAGTGGAAGCTCAATGCAAAGCCCGTCTGTGACTTCCTCGATCTCCGCTTCAAAGCCCATTGCGCAAAGTCGCTCAATAAGCTGTTCGCCCTTGGTGCTGTTGTCGAAGGAAAGAATGCCGTTCTTGCTGATAGTGAAATTGTCCACCTGATAAGCACAGGATGGAACGCCGAGGTACTTGGCATCGCTTTCGAGAATTTGGGCAATGGCCTGTACCAGTCGCTTGCGGTCGGGTCCGTTTACGTTGTAGTTGATTTCCATTTTCAAAACCTCCTGTCGTTTTGGTATGTACATATATCACTCTAAAGGCACCTTATAGCAAGTCATTTCGAGAAATATATGTGCCAAATCGAGCCGGAGGAAGCGGTCTTTTATCCTCCACCGTGGTGTTTGCGGCCGGTCAGATCTGCGTCAAGAATGGTTATCCTCACTGGCAGTCAACTCCGCATAGGAATAGAGCAGACCATCGCGCTGCACAGAAACCTTGTCAGCCGTGCCAACCTGTTCGATGTACCTCTTGACGATCACATCGCAGAACTTCTCATCAAGCTCGATGGTATAACAAGAGCGGTCAGACTGTTCGCAGGCAATAAGGGTTGAACCGCTGCCGCCAAAGGGATCGAGTACCAGCGTGTTACTCATGCTACTGTTCATGATCGGGTACGCCAAGAGAGGGACCGGCTTCATGGTCGGGTGATCACCGTTTTTCTTAGGCTTGTCGAACTCCCAGATGGTGCTCTCCTTACGACCGGTGTACCACTGATGCTTTCCGGTTTTCTTCCAACCGAAGAGCACTGGCTCATGCTGCCATTGGTAGGGAGATCGCCCTAGCACCAGCGACTGCTTCTTCCAGATGCAGCAGCCGGATAAATAGAACCCGGCATCCACAAAGGCTCTCCTGAAATTCAGCCCTTCAGTGTCGGCGTGGAAAACATAGATGCTGGCGTCGCTTGCCATGACGGCTTCGGTGTTTGTAAAAGCATCGAACAGAAAGTGGTAGAAGGCGTCGTTGCCCATATTGTCGTTCTTAATTTTCCCAGCGCTGCCTTCGTAGTTGACATTGTAGGGCGGGTCGGTGATCACAAGATTTGCTTTAACTCCGGCCATCAACAAATCAAAGGTGTCCTTCTTAGTGCTGTCGCCACAGACCAGTCGGTGCCGACCAAGGGTCCAGAGGTCACCGAGCTTAGTGATTGGCGGTTCCTTAAGCTCTGCTTCCACATCAAAATCATCATCGTGGATGCCGTCTTTGATACTGTCCTTGAATAGATCATCCAGTTCGGCGGGATCAAAGCCCGTAAGCGACACATCAAAGTCTGCACCCTGTAAATCTGCAATCAGTAGAGCCAGCTTTTCTTTATCCCATTCTCCGGAAATCTTGTTCAGTGCGATGTTGAGAGCCTTTTCCTTTTCGGCATCCATCTCGACCACCACACACTCGACCTCGGAGATACCCATATCGATGAGCACCTTCAAGCGTTGATGCCCACCTACAACGCAGCCGGTCACCTTATTCCAGATGACCGGCTCGACGTATCCGAACTGTTCAATGGAGCGCTTTAACTTATCATATTCAGGATCGCCAGGCTTTAGGTCCTTGCGGGGATTGTAATCCGCAGGCAGAAGCTCGGCGGTATTCTTTTTCTCAATCAGCATATTTCTTTACCGCCTCCCGTAGTTCTTTATACCGGTCCAGCCATTCCCAGCGCGAGAGTGTCCCACTGAAATGTCCGTAAGTCGCTGTATCTGCATAGATGGCGTCACGCAAACTCAGCGTTTCGATGATCGCCGCTGGACGCAGGTTAAACACATCAAGTACCGCTTTATGAAGAATCTCATCTGGGACCGTGCCCGTGCCTAAGGTGTCAATCTCAACCGCAACCGGGTCAGCCTTACCGATAGCATAGGATATGGCTATCTGACAGCGTTTGGCATAATCACACCTTACGATGTTCTTTGCGATGGCTCTTGCCATGTATGCACCGGAGCGGTCAACCTTGGTCGGGTCCTTACCGGAGAACGCTCCGCCACCATGAGCAGCAAGGCCTCCATAGCTATCGACCATAATCTTTCGACCGGTCAAACCAGTGTCGGCAGCAGGCCCACCCTCAACAAAACGACCGGAAGGATTTACGAGAATTTCAGTATCATCATCAAATGGAAATTTCTCAAACACTGGCCACAGCACTTGGGAGATGATCTCACTACGAAGAACCTCCAACTCCTTGTCAGCGCGGTGCTGTACAGAAACAATAATCGTTTTGATGCGCTTGGGCTTATCATCTTCATACTCGACAGTGACCTGTGCTTTTCCGTCAGGACCGATGCCTTTAATGACGCCATTTTTCATAGTGCTATCCAGCTTCCGGCAAATAGCATGAGCGTAAACGAGCGGGAGTGGGAGTTTTTCTGCCGTTTCATCTGTGGCGTAACCGTAAACGGTGCCCTGATCGCCAGCGCCAAGCATGGAATACCAGGAGGTATCTCCAGCGCGGGATTCCATAGCCCGGTCCACGCCACCGGCGATGTCCTTACTCTGCTGGTGGACGAACACAAACACCATAAACTTCCAAGGGTTGTAGCCAACGTCCTCCAGAACTCTGCGGACCACCCAGCGGATGTCCACTTTCTTCGAGCAGGTGATTTCGCCCGCTACGATGATTTTGCCTTTAGTGGCCATGACCTCGCAGGCCACGCGTGAAGATTTATCTTTGCGAAGACACGCATCGAGAATGCTGTCTGCAATCAGGTCGCAGAGTTTATCCGGGTGACCCTTGCAGACACTTTCAGAAGTTTTGTATTTAGCCATATCATTTTCCTTTCCGGGCGGTTAATAGCCGCTCCATCACATCATCCTGAGGATTCACGCCGCTGTACTCGCCGGTACAGTTTTCCTTTACGATTTGAAAAATCTCCATCCACAGACGGTTTGTCTGGTTCATGTAGTTCTGGCCCATCGCCACATATGGACTTTGGATTGCATTACCTGTGGTAGGATGCTTTGCCAGAAAGCCATACTCAGTAACCGCTTCTTCACACTGAATCCAGCGGGCAACACTCATGGCGTAACGCTCTAAAAGCTGTGGCGATACAAGCACCGCACAGCCGCGCTCGTTCAGCCACGTCCATGTGGATTTGTATATTTCGCTTGCGACGAGCGTCTTACCGTCCTTCTGGACAGCCTCGAGCATCTTTGCTGGTTCCGGCATCACTTGACCGTTTAGATCAGCCGTATCTGTAAACTCCATCACGGTCAGTTTTCTGCCGCCGGGATTACCTTCGGCTATTTTGTCGGCTAACGGCTTCTTTTTTGCGCCCGCGCCGACACGAGCGCCGCCTCTATTGGTACCGTCTTTCGCCAATCATCACACCTCCTTTTCGGGTAGGGGCTATTCCCCCGTTTGAATATGCGTTTTTCAACACGAAGCCCCACGCCGCTGTCCGCTTAAAAAAATTTTAGGGATTTGACTACCCCCACCGGTCACCCATCTCGACAGTAATGCGCGAATGGCAAGACTTACAAAGCGCCATGAGATTACTCGTTTCATTGCCTCCGCCTTTAGAGAGCGGAAGGATGTGGTGAACCTCTTCGGCGGGTGTCAGTTTGCCTTCCTTCTGGCACTCCTCACAGAGTGGATGTGCTTTGACATAGCGATCACGGATTCGCTTCCAGGCCCGGCCGTATCGTTTGTTGGATGCAGTGTCGCGTTCGTGCTGGTTGTATTGTTTGTCCATAACCTTTTGATGTTCGGCACAGTATTGCTCACGTACAGCAAGCCGACCGCAGCCGGGGTAGGCACAGGGACGCTTGGGTTTGTATGGCATTGGGTCACCTCGCTTTCTGGGCATAAGAAAAGCCACCGGGGATTACTCCTCGATGGCTCTCTGCCTACACTTTCTATACTACCAGTTTACTATGTTTGGCCACGACATCAACTCTCCTTTACTCTCCACTTTCGTTGACCACGACTTTTGTTAAAGCCCAGTCACGCATTCGGTAAGTATGCTGGATGCTGTAGCCCATCTTGGCAGCGACTTCCTCCCATGTACATCCGCAAAGGAAACGGAGCTCAAGCAACGTCTGGTATTCTTTATTGTCCACGGCTTTGATGCTGGTAACAATCTGTCGCTTGATGTCTACCAGTCGATGAATGTCATGATCAATTTCTGTTTGTAAGTCTACAATCTTCGCAATAGCATCTGCCATAGAAGAGACACTGTGGTTGGGATTGCGAGGCATATCGCTGATGGTAGATGTGCATTTTGTGGCCAGTTCATTCAAGGAAACAATCTGCTCCAGTTTGCTGTCAATACGAAGGTCCAGCCGGTAGGCTTGGCTCAGGAAATCCAAAGCTTTCATATCAGCCCACCTCAATTTCACGAACTTGACGCATCAGTGCATCACCATCCAGATTGGAGAGCAACTCAAACCATCCAGAATGGAAGAAGCGTTCAACATCATCGCGCTCACCTTCATTCTTGATAATTTTTTCCCTCAAGGCGCGCTTCCGTTTATCGTTCTTGGCCTCCTCAGTATCAAGGTCTGGCGTGTGCGGGTGGCGTGTTAGGAAGCGGATCGCCTGTCGGTAGTCCTTGACTGCTTGTACAATAATTGCATTTACTAAACTTTCATAGGGTTCCATAATCGTACCTCCGAATTTTTATTTCTCTCGGATTGGCACGGATTGTCTTTATTTGACTCTCATTTGCAGATCAGCTTTGACCGCATTGATAAGTGCCGACTGGCTTTTATCCTTAAGGGAAAGAGCCTTCAAAACACGCTCATCAATAGTGCCTTTGGTAACGATGTGCTGCACCACAACCGTTTCCGCTGTTTGGCCTTGTCGCCAAAGCCTCGCATTTGTTTGTTGATATAACTCTAGTGACCAGGTAAGACCGAACCACACGATGCAAGAGCCACCGGCCTGAAGATTTAAGCCATGACCAGCAGATGCCGGATGAATTAACCCAACCGGTATTTCCTTGTTGTTCCAGCCTCGAATACTTTCAGCGGTATCCAACTTGGAAAATAAAATCTTTATGCTGTGAAGCTTTTCTACGATCCGTTCGTAGTCGTGCTTATACCAATAGGCCACAAGGATCGGCTTTCCGGCTGCTGCCTCAATGATGTCCTCCAAGGCATCCAGCTTTTGATGATGAATGACCTCTGTTCCACCATTATCGTTATAAATGGCGCCGTTTGCCATCTGACATAATTTGTTGGAAAGCGCTGCAGCATTTGCCGCTGTAACCTCACCACCGGGCAGTTCCAGAACAAGGTCTTTTGCTAATTCGTCGTAGCGCTTTGCCTCCTTTTCAGAAAGCATAACCTTGTGTTCGCTGCTGATCAGTTCAGGCATCTTCAGATAATCCATGGACTTCATGGAAATCGTAATGTCGGAAATTTTCTGGTAGATGTTTGGCTCCGCTCCGGGGAGTGGCTTGTAGCTGTAAATGATCTGGCCATTTCTCTTATCCGGCATAAAGTAGTTACTGCGAAATGCGGTGATGAATCTTCCAAGCCTGGCGCCCATGTCCAGTAGTTTGAACTCGGCCCATAAATCCATTAAGCCGTTGCTGCTCGGTGTTCCAGCCATTCCAATCATGCGTTTTACTTTTGGACGCACCTTCATCAGTGACTTAAATCGCTTGGCTTGATGATTTTTGAAGGAAGATAGCTCATCGATAATGACCGTATCAAAATCAAACGGCAGCCCGCTCGCATCAATGAGCCAGCAAAGATTCTCACGGTTGATGACATATATATCCGCTGCGGCCTTTAACGCTTGAATTCGTTCCGCTGTGCTTCCCACGACAACCGAAACAATCAGGTCTGATAGATGATCCCATTTTTTAATTTCAGCAGGCCAGGTATCTCTTGCCACTCGAAGCGGCGCTACCACCAATACCTTATGTGCATCGAAGGAATCAAACATTAGGTCATTGATTGCAGTAAGGGCGATGCTTGTTTTTCCTAAACCCATATCCAGCAGGATGGCTGACACCGGATGAGATTCGATATAGTTGATGGCGTATTTTTGATAATCATGCGGATTGTACTGCATCTAAAATCCCTCCAATCTGACTGTCGTCATCTAATATGAAAACTAAAATTCCTAATCCTCTTAGCAGCTTGTGCCTTGCCATCTGTAATGGACGCGGGTGTTTACCAGGGGCTTTAACCTCAACAAAGGCGATTTTTCCTTCAGGCATTAGAAGGATTCTATCCGGCATACCATCAAAGCCTGGAGATACAAACTTTACTGCCAGCCCACCGCGCTTTTTTGCTTCCAAAACTAACTTCTTTTCAATCTCTTTTTCTCTCATGGTCGTACCTCATCAAAATTTAGGTGGCGGTCGTTACCCTCAATACATAAAACCCCCTATAGGCTATTTTTTACTTAAAAAACTTGCTAAAGCGAAGTTTTGTATATGAGGATAACGAGGGTCACCAGTGACAGTCTGTTATGGTTGATTCAAAAAATCTTCATCTTTTACACGCACGCCATAGATAAAAGAACCACTCTTTGTCTTCTTACGCGTAAAGCCTGCGAGTTCAACTGCTGCATAAAAATCGGTCGTACTTCTCGTATACTCACCATTACGTGCACAGTAATTACGATATTCTTGATAAAAGGCACCGGACTTCTGATTATAGCCCGGACCGATTTCGCAGCAATCATCTAGGAAATTTGCCATCCAGTCATTGTTTTCTCTATAAGTATCAATTGCCTTACGAACACACTCAGGCGGCGATAAATGAAAGTTCTTACGTATTGCCTTCATGGCACCTTCAACAATCCAGCTAAGGATATAGGGACCAGCCTCATTAAAGAGGTGGTCGGCATAATTCTTCATATCACTGCTACCTTCAATCTTTGCATCGAAAGGAATGACAATCAGACGACGCCACGTTCCTGCATCATTGGCACCTACACGGGGTAAATGGTTTGTATAAAGCACAAGCGTATGCGAAGGGGTGAACTTGAATGGATCTTTATACTTTTTTTCAGCCGTAATCTCGTCTGTAGAACAAAGCTGTTTAATGATGGAAGTATTAAGGCGCATGCCCTCCTCAAGCTCTGCCGCGATGATGAGACGCTTGCCCTTAAGCTCTGCCATTTCAGGCTTCACATTTCTACGGCAGCCAACCGTCAAAGTGTCTGCAGACAAGGAGCCGGAATAAGTACCAAGCACTCTTGATATGGTATTCCAGAAGGTGGATTTACCATTACGTCCTTCCCCATAAGCAATGATGATCGCTTCCAGGTAAACCTTACCGATTGCAGCAAGGCCTACAATCTGCTGGACATATTCGATAAGCGCAGCATCATTACAAAAGAAGGTACGAAGGGCTTGTTGCCAGATTTCCTTGCCTTCTTCGCCGAGCTTACTATTGGTCTGCTTCGTAATGAAGTCAGCAGCTTCTGGAAGCCTACTTTCGCCAGTTTTTAGATCAATCGTTGCACCGGGTGTATTAAGTAAAAACTCATCCTTATCTAGATCCGAGACACAGTGCTGCAACATCGGTTTTGCCGCCTGAAGCGCCGCAGTAACATATTTCATATCGCGGCGCTTGAGTACAAACTTCTTATAAATAGTCGCAGCGGTATACATGCCATAAGCTATTTGCTGTTCTTCGTTCATATCTCCTAGGCCCTTGCCGGTAATGATAACGGCTTTCTCTAGACCAGCTTTAATACAGGCTTCCAGTGTTGATAAAACTTGTGCTTCTGCGTCAGCGAGCTGCTCATCAAGAAACTCCTCCATCGCACCGACTGCCTTCTGCTTTGACTCCACCCATTTTTCACCGTCATACCTTAAATAATCGGTAGCCTCGGTGAAGCAAAGCTCTGCATCACATTCACGAGCAAGCACTTTGGCCTGCCCAATATCGGAGTAGTCAGTGGGTTTTAAAGATGCGCCACTAAAATCTTTGTTAAAATCCTCAGGTGCCACATAGCCTTCTTGATCCTGAACCTTTTTAGCAAACTTCACCGCGCTATTCCATATGGTTGTCAGTTCATTCCCTTCGATTGGTATCTCACACTTTTCTGCTTCCTTTAAGAAAAGGTCATGCGCTTTATCTCCAATACCATAACGTTTCAAAACTCTGCCTGCGTAATGTGACAGGGTTTTATTCCGTCTGCCTGCTGGAATAACAGAGTTGTATGTCACAGCATCGTCAAAATCCTCGTCGACATCTTCAATCACATCAAGGACTGAGAGCCAGCCTTCATGCCAGATCACATCGCCCACATCTGCACCATAGATAAACCGTGCCGCATCCAGAGCGTTATCATCAAAGAACGGAAACTGAGCATGGATGGCCCTTTTGATTGCCACATAGCCTTCCGCAGCTTCTAGCTCTTCGATTGAGAAGTAGACATGGAACTTGGGTCTTGCTGTTTTTCCGTCCTTAGAAATCATATTGTGTCGGCTGGGTGCAATCGCATAAGAAACATCCGGCATGAGCTCTTCCAAAGCCTCTGGTGTGATCCACTCCTCCGGATTTTCAGTATGGTCATTATCACAGTCCATAACGATAACATCAGACTTTATAAAATTTTCAGCACTTCGGTAGTTGTTCTGATACTCGGCACATACGTGGTCTTGCTTCACCGCTTCCTTAAGTTCATCTACCGAGGTAACCACACGTTTATTTGGATAGAGGCAGTTCTTCTGATTGCCGGTGCAGTTTGCCGTACAAATCGTTAATTGCATGTTGTTACCTCCTCCATGTCCTCGGTAAAATAGCGGATCGTCATGCGGCGCTTCTTAGCTTTTTCAACCTCGCGCTGCATGCCATTCGTGATCGTCTCGCCAAACACCCAGAGCTCATTGCATTTACCTAAGAAAACAATGTCCATGAAAAACGCAAGCTCGCGCTCCTCCGGATCGTCATCTGAAAGATATAAAGGCAACAGTAGGTGTGGCGCAAAAGCGATCGCGTTTCTCTCCATAACAGCGAAGCGGCTATAAAGCTTGGCCCTTTCCGTGTTTTTCTCTACATCACCTGCATACGGTGAGCAGATATACACCAGGGGTTTGAATGTCTTGTCTTCTTTTCTAATGTTTGTCAGCGCCTGGTATGCAGTAGGATCGGAATAACCTTCACTATTTTTCTTGTCCACTCCGCCGGTACCGTATTTCATTTGTTCGTTCATAAGCGAACCTCCTTATAAAGATTCGAGCGGCATAAAAGTCCCTCTAACAGTCCCAGGACAGAAACCGTCACTTTGAACGAACTTTTTATATTTAATTTTTCCTTCTTTATAAAAGCGACAGCAGACATAAAAATCTGCTGTCTTTTTTTTTCGTTCATTTCTGTTCTAAGTGTCCTGGGACTAGTGAAGGACATGAAAAATGTGTGGTCTGAAAAATTCTTAGAAAGATTATTCGTTCAAACCACATAAAACTGTCCTGGGACTATTAGAGAGGTAGCAAATCCTCTCGGGAAGGGAGGTAACAACATGCAGACACAGACACATGCAGAGGCTTCAAAAGACCAGCAGCTTGATGAAGAGCTCGCTGACACCCTCACCGCCATCAGCGTTGTATCCAAGAGACTGGCCCAGAAAATCAAGGCCTTGTCTGCAAAGGAACAAGAAAAAAAGGAAGGAGGTACTCCAAATGAGCAAGATGAGTGAACTGAGTCAGGTGCTGTCTGAACTCAAGGATTGCGGACAAACCCTCATGAACATTGCGGACTCGCTTACTGAGCTTTTCTCTAGTACATCGGCCGTGCACGAAACGCCCGCGCCACCGACAGAGGAACCGAAACCGGCGTATTCGTTTGTAGAGGTTCGGAAGAAGTTTGCAGAAATGTCCAGAGCCGGACACACAGACGCGCTTAAGGATCTGTTGAAAAAACACGGTGCAGACAAGCTCTCCAGCGTAGACCCGTCACAGTATGCCGCATTGCTTGCGGATGCGGAGGCAATTCAATGAGTGTAAAACACGCACTGCTTTCCGCATCGTCGGCACACAGATGGATCGCGTGTCCACCATCAGCTCTGCTTAGTAAGAAGTTCGAAGATTCTTCCAGCAGCTTTGCGCAGGAAGGCACCGATGCCCACACCCTTGCGCAGTATAAGCTTGAAAAATTGCTGGGACTTCAAACGAAGGACCCGACTGAATCGCTAAGCTTTTACGATGAGGAAATGAACGATCACGCGGAAAATTATGCATCCTTTGTGCTGGAACAGGTTGAAAAAGCAAAGGAAGCCTGCGCTGATCCTCAGGTACTTATTGAGCAGAAGCTCGATTTCTCAAGGTATGTCCCAGAAGGGTTTGGTCATGTGGACTGTTTGATTATCGCCGACGGCACCCTGATCGTAATTGACTATAAATACGGACTTGGGATCAAGGTTTCATCGGAAAGAAATCCACAAATGTTCTGCTATGCGCTTGGGGGCTTAGCCCTGTTCGATGGGATCTACGACATCGACAATGTCCGCCTGGTCATCTATCAACCACGTAGAGAAAACATCAGCGAGTACAGCATCTCTAAAAGCGAACTCATTCAGTGGGCTGGGGATGTCTTGTCTCCTACAGCGCAACTTGCCAGCAAGGGCGAGGGCGAATACAAAGCAGGCGAGCATTGTCAGTTCTGTAAGGCCAAAGCAACTTGTAGAAAGCGTGCCGAATACAACCTGGAACTTGCAAAGTACGACTTCGAGGTGCCGGCCACGCTCGATCACAATGAGATCGCAGCCATCCTGACAAAAGCAGATGAACTGGTTTCCTGGGTAAGCGATGTCAAGGAATATGCCCTGAAGGAAGCGCTAAACGGTATCAAGTTTGAAGGTTTCAAATTAGTCGCCGGTCGGTCCAATAGGAAATACACCGACGAAACTGCCGCAGCTGATCTCGTTATTGCAGCCGGTAAAGACCCATTCGAGAAGAAGTTACTCGGCATAACTGCTATGACAGCACTTCTCGGAAAAAAGGCATTTGAAGATATTCTTGGTGGTCTAACCTATAAGCCGCCTGGAAAACCGGTCCTTGTTACCGTTGATGACAAGAGGCCTGAATTTAACTCAGCATATGAAGATTTTGATGAAAATCAAGGAGGAAATAAATCATGACAAAAACAGTTAACCCGTTGAAAGTAGTGACTGGTCCCTATACCCGCTGGAGCTATGTGAATGCGTGGGAGCCTAAATCCATCAATGGCGGCACGCCCAAGTACAGTGTGTCTCTCATTATTCCTAAGACCGACACCAAGACCATCCAGAAAATTAAAGCTGCAATAGAAGCAGCCTACCACGAAGGTGAAAGCAAGCTCAAAGGAAATGGTCGTTCTGTACCGCCTCTTACAACCCTTAAGACCCCGCTTCGTGACGGCGATTCGGAACGTCCTGATGATCCCGTTTACGCCAACGCATACTTTGTAAATGCCAACAACAGCTCCGCTCCTGGCATCGTAGACGCCGACCGTCAGCCCATCCTCGAGCGATCTGAGATTTATTCCGGTGTTTATGGTCGGGCCAGTGTGAACTTCTACGCATTCAACACCAATGGAAATAAAGGTATCGCTTGTTCCCTTAATAACCTTCAGAAGATCCGTGATGGCGAACCTCTTGGCGGTAAGTCAAACGCTGAAGATGACTTTGCTACTGAGGATGACGACGATTTTCTTTCCTAACAGATAACGGTCAATCGGGGTGGTAGAAACCCTACCACCCTAGACAAACAAAGAAATGAGGTAAATCAAATGGAAACTATTCTTGTTATTGAACTGATTACGTTGTATGGCATATTTATCGTCGGAGCCCTTTTCTGGGTCGTAAGTGAAATTACGAACGTAATCAAGAAACGCAAAAAAGCGAAGAACTTTGATCCACTCGATAAGTTTTAATCGCTTGGGCGGTGGCACTTCTGCTGCCGCCCTTATTTTTTTGAAAGGAGGATCTTATGGAAGATATAAAAGCACTGTCACTTGACCTCGAAACCTACTCAGATGTGGACCTTAACAAGTGCGGTGTTTATCGCTATGCTGAATCTCCGCACTTTGAAGTGCTCTTGTTTGGCTACGCAGTGAATGGCGGCAAGGTCCACGTTATTGATTTAGCTTTAGGCGAGAAAATACCGGAAGAGATCGTGAACGCACTAACCGACGATGCCATAACAAAATGGGCCTTTAACGCTTCCTTCGAGCGGATCTGTTTATCTTATTGGCTTCGCAGGCACCACCCAGATAAGTTTTGCAGCTACAGCATACCGGAGGACACTGTTGGAGCGTATCTTGATCCCTCTTCGTGGCGCTGCAGCATGATATGGTCTGCCTATATGGGCTTACCGTTTTCGCTTGATGGTGTAGGTACCGTTCTGAAACTCGGTGAACAAAAGCTAAAAGAAGGTAAAGACCTCATTCGCTACTTCTGTGTTCCATGTAAGCCTACCAACGTCAATGGTGGCCGTACGCGAAATTTGCCTGAACACGATATCGCCAAATGGTCCTTATTTAAGAAATACAATATCCGAGATGTCGAAGTGGAACAGGCACTGAAGAAGCGCTTAGAAAGCTATCCGGTACCTGAGTTTATTTGGGATGAATACCATTTGGATCAGGAGATTAACGACAGAGGTATTCTGCTTGATATGGGCGTCGTTAAAAATGCCATCATCATCGATGAGAAATCCAAAGAAGAACTCACTGCCGCCATGAAAGAACTGACCAACCTTGATAATCCAAACAGCGTTATGCAGGTAAAACAGTGGCTTTCGGATAGCGGAATAGAGACCGAGTCCCTTGGCAAAAAGAATGTCGCAGCCCTTATTAAGACGGTACCGGAGGATCAACGTGATGTGCTTCTACTGCGCCAGCAGCTTGCAAAAAGCAGCATAAAAAAATACCAGGCTATGCAGAACACAGTCTGCGCAGATGGCCGGGCTCGCGGTATGTTCCAATATTATGGCGCATCACGCTCTGGGCGTTGGGCAGGTAGGCATATACAATTGCAGAACCTTCCTCAGAACCATCTCCCTGATTTGGAAGATGCACGGTCCCTTGTTAAGCTAGGAGATTATGATGCTGTAAAACTTCTTTATGATGATGTGCCGGATACCCTCTCTCAGCTTATCCGCACCGCTTTTATTCCTAAGCCAGGACACAAATTTATTGTGTGCGACTTCAGTGCTATCGAAGCTAGGGTTCTATCCTTTTTAGCCGGAGAGCAATGGAGATTAGATGTATTTGAAAACAATGGTGATATCTACTGCGCTTCTGCTTCTTCTATGTTCCATGTACCGGTTGAGAAGCATGGTGTAAACAGCCATCTCCGCCAAAAAGGTAAAATCGCAGAATTGGCACTTGGATATGGCGGCAGCACTGGAGCCCTCAAGGCTATGGGTGCGCTGGAAATGGGCCTTACCGAAGATGAACTGCAGCCACTGGTTGATTCTTGGAGAGCTTCAAACCCCAACATCACGAAGCTTTGGTGGGATATCGACAGAACGGTTAAAGAGGCCGTTCGCTTACGAACGCATACTAAAACGCATGGCATTAAATTCTACTACCAAAAAGGAATGCTGTTCATTGAGCTTCCTTCTGGCAGGAGGCTTTCCTATGTAAAGCCTAAGATTGAACCAAACCAGTTTGGTGGTGAGTCTGTTACCTACGAAGGCACCGGCAACACGAAAAAGTGGGAACGCATCGTAAGTTATGGTCCGAAATTTACGGAAAATATTGTGCAGGCAATCAGCCGAGATATCCTGGCCTACGCTATGAATACACTCCGCCATTGCTTTATTTGTGGTCATGTTCACGACGAAATAATTATTGAGTCCAGCATGGGAGTTTCCCTTGAAACCGTTTGTGAGCAGATGGGAAGGACACCACCTTGGATCAAAGGATTGGCACTTAGAGCCGACGGTTATGAAACGATGTTTTATAAGAAAGATTAAAAAAGAAGACGGTACTGAATTTTACATCAGCACCGTCTTCTTTTGCGTTCTAGATATAGTTTCCCAGCCGCTTTTTTAAGGATGTCAGAGGAGTAATAAAACGTTTAGTAAGAATTGAAGGTTGATGTATTGCAATTTCAGACAAAAAAATAAAAAAAGATGGCTATTTGCCATCCCTCAATCAGCGTAATCCACTTTTAATCTTTTATGAAAGTCCTGCAAGCAATCGCATTACCAAGTCCACATCCTTATTTTCGAGTTCTTGGATGATATGTAAGTACGTCTTTTGCGTTGTGTTAATGCTTGAATGTCCTAGTCTTCTTGCCACGCTGGCAGTCGATACACCCGTATACAACATAAGTGATGCGTGCGTATGTCTCAGTCCATGAATGGATATCACAGGTATTTTACACTGCTTACTTAAACGTCCTAGCTTATCGTTGACGGTTGAATTGTACACCTTACCATCCACGAATATGGGTTTGTCTTGTGGTAATTCTTTTGTCAACTCTGAAAATCGAATCACGGTTTGCCAATCAATCTGTATTTTGCGTACCGAAGATCTATTCTTTGTTGGCAAAAACCCTCCATTCCCTTTATAGTCCCAAGTCTTGCTGATAGACACCAATTGATTTTTAAAATCGAAATCGGAAGGCGTTAACGCAAGTGTTTCCGAGAACCTCATACCAGTCTTTGCTGCCAGCAATATGAAGTAATCCCAATTGACCTTTTCTTTTAGATCCAGATATGAAATCAAAGTTTGAAGTTGAAACTGATTCAGATATTTCATTTTCTTGATTTGTGGTGGCTTACCTTTAATTATGGCTTTGCGTGTGGGGTCACGGTAGATGAGGCCTTCATCTACAGCATCAAGAATTGCACCCTTAAGCTGATGATGAAAATCCATTACCGTCTGCCTTTCATGGTGCTCGGCATACTCATTGAGTAATTGCTGATATAGAATCCGATCCAACTCCTCCGTTCGCAAATCAGGAACAAGCCTGACCAGCCATTTGTACGTCATCAAGTATTTATCCATAGTCACTCCTCTGATTGCACCTTTTTTGTATACATCGATCCATTTTGCATAGTAATCACAGAACAACTCCGCGTTATTAATTTCTTTTGGCATATTAATTACCTCCTTCTTTGCAAAAATGGCTTACGCTGATGAAGGGTGATAAGGTTGTCTATGTGAGCAAAATATTTAGATATTCGAACTTGCTCTGACTTTTCAGGCATCCTAATTTCTATTTCGCTAAAGGCAGGATACTTCATATTCCAGGTGTCTGATGTTATTCCTTGTGATCTTAATTGAAATGTATGTATCATTTCAGGCTTCTTAAACATAAAAGAAAAGAACAAAGAATCGACACCTTCATTAGGAACAACAACTGTGTAAGCAGGGCTTAAAATGCCACTGTATGGGGAATATCCGCTTGCTCCTTGCCACATTCTCATTGAGTTGTAAGCGATGTCACCAACTTCAACCTTTTTATAATGAGACTTATCTTCGCTGGAATTATCATGCCTTCCTAAATCCTCAAACCTCTTAATTCCAGAGTTGATTGTAACGGAAATCATGTCACCGATAGCCGAGCGCTCCTGTCTCTCATTAAAACATTCACCCAACTTACGCTGTTCCCAAGAGGGACTAGTGTTATTGATTTGAGAATTTTCCTGTTAATGTATTTGAACCACTAACACTTGGGAACAGCGTAAGTTAAAGGAACTAGTCCACTTCTCCAAAGGTTCCGGGTATTCTAAAGCAGATTTGAAAGAGGAAGGAACTCCCATTATTTTGTATGGCAGACTTTATACGAAGTATGAGACTGTAATCTCAAATGTGGATACCTTCGCAGACCCAAAACATAGTTCATTATTTAGTCGAGGGGGAGAGGTCATAGTACCCGCTTCTGGCGAAACAGCTGAAGATATATCAATCGCCTCAGTCGTTGAAAAATCAGGGATTATGCTTGGTGGTGACCTCAATGTGATCACACCAACGAAGAGTATTGATCCTACATTTTTAGCAATCAGCATATCTTTCGGAACGCCTCATAGAGATATGGCGAAAATGGCTCAGGGAAAATCCATTGTACATCTTCATAACTCTGACTTGGAGCAGATTGAACTATTTTATCCCAAGTTTGATGAACAGAAAATGATATCTAGCTATTTTAGACAGCTCGACAACCTTATCACCCTTCATCAGCGTAAGCCGCGAAAAACAAAAAGAGCCAACACCCTTTGACTCTTTCTCATACCAGATTTTTTAGAATAAAGTTATTTATTTTCAAACTCGTTGATATCAAATCCGCCGCTGAGGATAAATTCTTTGAGTGATTTTTCGTTTTTGATGCTCAGTCGGAAGGCTGGGAATCTTGTGCCCTCCGTCGATACAAAATATTTCTCATCCTTCAGAGGCTTTACACAGTATACAATTATTTGTCAGCTTCAATTTCTTTAAGCGAAACTCCCTTGATGTTCTTCCACTCTAAGTTTCCGTTTGCGCTACATCCACAAACAAATGCCGCGGCACCGGACGGAGAAGAAAAGAGAATATCTTCTGTGAGAACATTGTCCATGATTTTATCTGCGTTCTTTTTGCGTGCCTGCAGTATATAATCCGGGCAGCTTTTTGTTGTCTGCTCTGAAATCGAGCTTCCTTTTAGAACGACAAAGCCATCGCTGACTCGTTTTCCAGAAGCTTTAGCTATATTGCGGGTAGCATATAAAATTTCTTCATCGCTCGAGGCTGTTACGATTGGCTCAAACACTTTATGACCAAGAGTACCCATTACGATTTTTACATAATCAATAAATTCTTCGAGCTCACATTCTTTTTCCTCGGTGAGGTTTCCTGGATTTGGATCATTTCCATTTTTCACAGAATAGCGCTTTGCTTCTACTGCCATATTGCGGAACCGGTTTTCAAGATAGCTTATCTCCGTAGGGCCGAAAGAATTATTCGTCGTTGTAAACATGACGACCTCTGTCCAATATTCAATAGTGGTGTGTGGTTCCTGTACGCGAAGCAGAAGGCCCTTTCCGTTCTTTCGAATACCAGCCTGGCCAATATAAACAACAGGATTGTCATCCTTGTCGGTACCAAATAGAAAATAAACACCGCTTTGCTTCAAGATATCCATGTCCTTGCATTTGTCTAAAGCCGTCCTAGGAATCTTGTAAGCAATACCTGTCCAGTTACTCAAAGTACACTTCATGCGACCGCTTGGCTCACCATCCATTAAAAATAAATTTACACTTTTACCGCGCACTGCCATCTGGTTACCTCCTAACACTCTTACATCAGCGAAAGCATCAAACCACAAAATTCAAAAACCTGTTTGACTCTATCTCATCCCAGAAAATCTTGTCTATAGTTATTTGTTTTCACCTTCATTAATATCAAAGCCACCGCTGAGGATAAAGTCTTTGAGTAGCTTTTCGATTTTGATGCTCAGCCGGAAGGCTGGGACTTTTGTGCCCTCCGTCGATACAAAATATTCCGCGGCTTTCTCCCTGACCACTGTTTTCTTCAGGTCATCGAATCTTCCGTATTCATTGATGCTCGCTTCAGTAATACCGGCATTCATAAGGTTTTCCAGCTTTGGAATATCAACCCCCAGAGCATTAGCTAACTGGCGGACTTGCTCGTTTTTGGCGCGGAACTGGTATTCCGTGATGTAGTCTCTAAAGGGCTTGCCGTCCTCGATTTCAGCATTTCCACTTTGCACATCATGGATAAAGATGTTTGCATATTTCTGTTCTTCTTGGGTAAGGGTCGCAAAAGATTTATGTAGTTCGTCCAGAGTTGCCTGAAGCAGATCTTGGTCAACACCATCTTGACGCAACACTTTAAGATATTTCTCAAAACGCGAGTTCATGTAATTAGTATCAATTCTGCCAGTGTCGATAGCTACCAGATGCCCATCAATATCAAATGGGATGTCATCACTGCCTCCGTCACCTGCTGCTGTAAATAGCTCTTTGTAACGCAAAGCTAAGATCAGATAGGTGTTCTCGTCGAATATCATTTCCATGACTTTTTTCGGATTCTTAAAAGTATAGATTCGATTCTTCCAAGTGAACCCTTGAATCTTTGCTGCTTCCAGATAATCATTAAGGCTACTGAACAGCTTGGCAAACCTGCCGCACTCGTCTAAATCGTCTGGCAGGCGAGAAAAGTCCGAGATGCCAGCTGCAGTAAACAGAAGTGAAATATCTGCGAAGATTTGATTCATCTTCTCCAGATTGTAGTCCAGATGTTCCACAAACAATCCAAGTGGTCTATTGCCTGAGTATAGAGCTACCGCATTGTTTATATTTCTTTCCATAGTGTTTGGATACCGATAGTAGCGAATCGTTCCAAAAGGCTTATCCGGTCCAAACAGACGGTTAGTACGAGAAAACGCCTGAATGATGTTCTCGTATTTGAGAACCTTGTCCATATAAAGGGTGTTCACCCATTTGGAATCAAAGCCGGTGAGCATCTGATCAACAACAATCAATAGGTCAATTTGTTTTTCGGGGTTCCGTTCGATACGCTCATAAGGCTTTTTGTGTGCCAGGCGTGCTGCAATATCCTTTTTGAATTTCCCGTGAGTTGCTAAAGTAAAGTCCTGCTCATACCTTGCATTGTAATCTTCCAGAATCTCAACAAGGCCATCTTCCTTGAACTTCACACCACCGTTATTGTCGATATTTGGATCAAACAGTGCAGTAATTTTTAAATCAGGTTTTGAGTCTCTAAAGAGCCTGTAATACTCTATGGCTTCCGGAATACTACTCGTAGCAAAAATCGCATGAAACTTCGAGGCATGGCTTAATCGCAGCCAGTTATCCAAAATGTCCTGTATAACCATTTTCTGGTGTTCGGCACGCTCATACTGTTCTCTCGGCAGATAATCTTCAATCCCTTTGACGTATTTGCCACTCTTTTCACGGTATCCGGCCATTTTCACTTTGACAGTATCCATGTAGTAGTAATATTTTCTTGCTTTCTCCGGGTCTTTAATCGCTACTTCTTCCGTAGCAGCATTAGCCATCTTCAGTGACACCGCTTTTCGCAGATCAATGTCCCTATATGTCAGAACCCTATACGGGTCGAAGCCAAGCACATTCCCGTCACGAATACCATCAGCAATGCTATAGCGGTGTAGCTCATCGCCAAAGACGGTCGAAGTCGTATTCAGCTTTTTCTGGTTTTCCTTCTGGATAGGTGTGCCAGTAAATCCAAAAAAGACGGCACCAGGGAAGGTCTGTTTAACGGTGATCAACATATCACCAAACGTAGAGCGGTGTGCTTCATCCACGATGAAAACGACCCGCTTGGAGTTCATTGCCTCAATATCAGCAGCATTCAATCCACCTTCTTCATCCTTTATATTGCTCATCTTTTGAATGGATGTGACAATCAGTGTATCGGCAGGATTCTTGCTTTTTAACTTCGTGATGAGAGCATGGGTGTCCTCAGTCGCCTGTACCTCTTCGTTATCTTCCGCAAACGCGCGATACTCTCGAAGTGACTGCGTACCAAGCTCGATCCTGTCCATGAGGAAGATAACTTTATCGGCATCCTTCGAATTAGCTATGAGCTGGGCAGACTTAAAGCTCGTCATCGTTTTACCAGAGCCTGTTGTGTGCCAAATATAGCCCCCAAGCAGCTGCTTATCGGTCCAGTCAATCTTAGACACACGGTCAGAGATTGCGTTTGCCGCAAAATACTGATAACTGCGCATGACCTTAAGTACGCTATCCGAATCATCAGCAACCGTATAAAAACCGATCATCTGATGAGCCATAGGAATTGACAAAAGATAGGTCGCAATATCTCTCCATTTGTTGATGGGCTCGTTATTGAAATCAGCCCAATGGAAATAAAAGTCCTTATTAAAGACTCCATCAGGACCGGGGTTAGCAAAATACACCGTTTCATCCGGCTGCATCGCCACAAATATCTGCACCAAAGAAAAGATTCCTGTGAAGATACCCTCATCGGAGTACTTCTCAATCTGGTAATGAGCCTGACTCACAGGAATACCACTCTTTTTCAGTTCCAAATGAAACACCGGCATTCCGTTAATGAGTAGCATCAAATCGCCGCGACGGTCATTAAGAATTTTTGATTTAGATTTATATCTTGGTTGCTGGGCTATTTGATATCGACTCTGCCCAGCAGCTATTTCGCGGCGGTCATAAATCTTGAGACTCACTTCTTTCCCAAGATGGAAAGGATCATCCGGATTATCACGAGTAATTGAGACCGTCTTACCGTTAATAAAGCCATTGAGCTTTAAAGGAGTACGAAGAGCCAAAACTTGCTCTAGAATCTGCTGCATCTCCGTATCCGTCAAAGGTGCATCATTTAACCGATCTATACCGCGATTATTTTCGAACAGAATATCCGCCCAGTTCTTCAGCAAAGTATCTTCTGTCGGATATTTGAGAACGTGATTTTCCCAGCCTTTATTTTGTAAGGCCGCAATCATGGCTACTTCAAATTCTGCTTCAGTTTTAAATATCACAAGTTCACGCTCCTTTTTTATACAAACATCTTCTCAAGACAAGCTTTTTTGAGATTCTGCAATTTTTCATACTTACGCTGATGAAGGGTGATAAGGTTGTCCAACGAATCAAGAACTGTCCCAATTTTTCTTTGTTCTTCAACAGACGGAACAGGAATTTCAATTTTAAGGAAATCCGATTCGTGAATTCTCCATTGTCCGTAAATTACTCCTTGACGCCATTTAACCATTGCATTTATAAAATCTTTTCTAACCAACCGACGACCTAAGAAATCAGAGTCAGCTATTCCTGTTGGTTGAAAAATACTGTAAACAGGCGAAATTGAGGCTTTACCGTACTTGTTTAATCCTATTGAGCCTGTTTCAAGATTATTGGAGCTATAAATGAAATCACCAATTTCTGTTCTTTTATATGGTTTGTTTTCTGTGTCAGATACCAGTGAACTTCTATCATATCGTTCTCCTTTGGGAACAACACCCTCATTTGCAATAAAAGCCATAAGTGGATATTCATCGTTCATAGGAGCTTGTTCGTTGCGCTCGACAAGAAGTTCGCCAACCTTACGCTGTTCCCAAGCTTCAGTAAATCCGGCGAATCGAATTTCAGGAACGTTACTTCCGTTTTTTGGAAACATTTTTTCAAGCATAGCTTTTTTAACATTTTTTAGTTTCAAAAGCTTACGCTGATGAAGGGTGATAAGGTTGTCAAGGCTTTGAAAAATCTGTCCAATTTGTAGCTGTTCCTGTTCTGAATCCGGGTAAAATATGTCAGTGTTCTGTAGTGCTGATTTTGAAATAGATGAAATTTTTGTACCTTGTATCAAGGGTAATAACTGATCATGATAAGCCCTTGAATTCAAATAATATCCTAGATAACCTGATGCAAATGTCTTGTTAGGTCTACATGGAATCGTATGTAATCCTGATACAATACTAATACCATCTATGCCTTTGATTTCACTGCATTTCCCGACAGTTTCATCTTCTGCAGCATCAGCAATTATGACATCTCCATTTTGCAATAATGATGTGCTACTAACAGTAAATTCATTATTGGAAACAAACGGTATTTCCGCTTTTTCTACATCCAATATTTCGCCAAACTTTATTAGGACGTCACCATAATGAACATTTTTTACTAAGCCTTGCTCATAGTTTAAATCTGCTCTTGAAAGCGAATTGTTTTGTAAATAAATAAAGGTTTCAGAGAACTTACGCTGTTCCCAAGCGTCGGTGAAGCCTTTGAACCTAATCGCAGGTACTTTTGCTTTTTCAGGCATTTTACTCACCTCCCAACAGGGTTTTCAGTTCAGTCAGACCCTTAATATCCACATCCCTACCGGTGAGCTGTTCAATCATGGATGAGAGCGTTGCTTCTGTCTCCTCGATTTTTTCTTCCACATCGGCGAAGGTAATAGCGTATTTATCCGCAAGGGCCTGCACCTTGGCTGCGAGTTTGTCGAGGATAACTTCAGGCATCTGTCGTAATTCTACTATCAGAGGAGCGATCCATTTTAACTCCAGCAAAGAGTAGACTTGTTCGTCTACCAGGTTTTCAATGGTTTCTTTTGTGAGTAAGTGCAATTTTGCTGAATCAGTCTTAATGGCTTTCTTAAGTTCCTTTTCTTCATCGAGCAAGTACATCACAGTGATGATCTTACCTTCTGGGCTGTCTTCGGCGTAGTCTGCAGCATTGTGCCCCTTGAGCAGATCTTTAGCCATTTTAGTCAACGGGCTTGCTAGAAATGCGGTGTTATCATCATTCAAAACAACCGTCAAGTCTTCCTTTTCTTCTTCCGTCAGTGAATCAAGGACTTCTTGTTGCTCGGCAATAACCTGCGTGAGGCGCTCTTCTTTTTCTTTTAGGGCTGCTGTTTCCTCATTAAGCAGTGTTTCTTGCACTAGGTCAAATGGGATGATTCTGCCTAGCCAACCTTCTTGAACTTCAACATCATTTCCATTCTTTTTCTTTATAACCATATTAGGGTCAACTTGTTTGGTAGCTCCGAAACCTTCTGTTTGAACCATTTCTAAGTCAACGGCTATCTTGACCCACTCATCATTAAGGAGCTGATAGGCATTGTATTCATCCACCAGCGGCACAGTTGCTAAACGATTAAAAATTTCATCGCTAAGCTTTGTTTCTTCTTTGGAGATATTCAAAGTTTGCATTCCCTCTACAAGATCACTGTACAGCTCGGCATCAAAACCTTCGAAAGCCCTCGCGTAGTGTTCCTTGAAAGAGACTACGCTCGGATGGTTTTTGATAATGTCTTTTAGATTGCCATCTACGATATGTACATGTGCACCAAGGTCATTCGTAAACAAATCCGTTTTCAGCTCAGGCAAAGCCTGCCAATAAGCAGAAAGTTCTTCAATTTCCTTTTTTGGTATACCTCCAAACATTGAAGCGTAAATATCCCAGCTTTCAGGAGCCTCGGAAGAGTCCACATAGCGTGGTATGTTGAGATTGTATTCGTTCTTTCGAATCTCATCACGGCTGACCACACGAGCGAACTTTGACACATCTTTACGATCAGCTACCGTATCGGAGACTCGTTTTATATCCGATGCTTGAAGCATGTTATTTTTGCCGACCTTCGTAAAACCCTTTGATGCGTCGATGATCAGCACGTCAGTATTCTCACGTTTTTGTTTAAGCACCATGATAATGGTTGGTATGCCTGTGCCGAAAAAGATATTAGCCGGCAATCCAATGACGACATCGATATGATTGTTCTCGATCAGGTTCTTACGAATAGTACCTTCTTCGCCACCCCGGAATAAAACGCCATGCGGAAGAACGATGGTCATGATGCCATTTGGCTTTACATGATATAGGTCATGTAATAAAAAAGCATAGTCAGCCTTGCCTTTTGGCGCCAGACCAAAACGGGCATAACGTGGGTCAGTGTCTTTGCCTTCCGGGTCCCATTGTTGCGAATAGGGCGGATTGGAAACAACCGCATCCACATAAAGCGGGTTATAGCTGCCGACTGGGTCACTTTCGTCAAAATACGGCCAGTCGTCCTCTAAGGTATCTCCATTGCGCGTCGTGATGTTTGATGGCAAAATGCCACGCATGACCAGATTCATACGGGTCAGGTTATAGGTGTTCTGTTTAAGCTCTTGGGCGAAGTATTTGATGTTGTCATCATCATCAATGTGTTTGGCAACGCTGCGTCCAATATTTATTAGCAGGCTCCCTGAACCACTTGTCGGATCGTAGATCTGGATTTCTTTACGATCCTTCAGATGATCAGCGACTATTTCACTCATCAAAAGCGATACTTCATGCGGGGTGTAGAATTCACCGGCTTTCTTGCCTGCATTGGCTGCAAAGTTGGAAATAAGATACTCGTAAATAAATCCTAATACGTCATAGTCCTGTTTGCCGTCCATCGGGATGTCTTTAATTAACTGTATGAGATCACTGATGGCTTTCGTCTGTGAGCCTGAGCTTTCTCCTAGTTTGGACAGACCTGTTTGCAGGGTTTCAAAAATTCCGTCAAAAACTTTTTTGTAATTACTATCAATAAGACGGTTAAATGCAGACAGCGCGTCCCGCACATTGGAAACATCAAAGTCTTTTCCTATTGAAAGCCAAGTAGAAAGCAAGTCTTTATAGGCGATGAAATAACCGATATTACCTTGGATGTACTTGACAGTTTCTGTATCTTCTTCACTTAAGTGCTTGATCTCCTCATCTGTAGCGCCTTTGCTTTGCATGAAGCGAACTTCTTTATCCGATAGGAATTTATAAAAGATAAAGCCGAGAATATAATCCTTGTATTCATTGGCCTCTATTTTGGAACGCATCTTATTTGCAGATTCCCATATTTTTGTTGCTAGTTGCTGTTTATTCATTCATGTAACCTCACTTTCAAAATAAGAGAATCACTGTTTGGCGTTCTCGTCGTCTTCATCGTTAAAAGTCTCGAATAGATCTTCGACCTTACAGTCGAGTGCTGTTGCGATTTTCATCAGCACATCCATTCTCACTGGTTCGTTTTTGCCGAGCTTGGCGATGGAGTTTGAACTGATCTCGGCAGTATCTTTGAGGTCGACTTTCTTCATGTTTTTGTCGATGAGTATCTTCCAGAGTTTATTATATTGGATTCTCATTTTTCAGCATCCTTTCTGCTCCATTTCCAACCGAATAGCGCCTGTTCATCAGCATCCAATTTCAGCACGGTGTTTTCTTTAATTATTGACTGGGTCTCGACGTCATATTTACCTTCTCTGTCGAAGGCAATAAATATTTGTTTCTGCTTTTCTCTTGCATAGAGAGCTAGAATTTGCTCGATGGTTTCATCCGAAACGTTGGCAAAGAGAAGTGAGTCGTGCGCCAATGCAGGTAGTGCCGTGCTATTGAGTATGCTAAGATCATAAATCAGCATTCCTTTGAAATTCGTACCTGTTCCAGTATCTTTTGGCGTTTCAAAGGAGTAGCTATTGTATTCCTTAATTCCTAGAATCGGCGGATTATCTTTCCCTTGTGAGACAAAATCGCTGATTTCACTCATATGCCGATTGATAACTAATTCAACGATTTTCAGTACCGTTACCATCTGTGATTTAAGCCTGTCGCTTGCTCCCTTTTTCTCATTCTGCAATGTGTTACGAGTGTCGAAGGCTTCGTTTTCATCTTCCAATTTATGAATTCGACGGTCAAGTTGGGTATAAGCGGAGAGAAACTCTTGACTGAATGCCATTGATGGCCGGATTTCTTCTGCCTGTTTTTGCAGCCTATCTACCATCTGCTTTAGTGGTATCAATTCTTCTTTAAGCCTTGATTTTGCCGCTTCCAACTCGTCTTGAAGAATGGTCTGTATTTTATTGTGAAAACGTTCAATGTCAATGAGCTTTTGCAGGTTTGCTTCCGGAAAAAGCTCATGCAAACTCGTTAAGTCCGCTTCTGTCGGATAAATCCCTTGGCTCATATTGAGGTTGATAAGGTGTAAGTCGTTTTCTTTCTGGTTCATCAATCTGCGAGCATCCTGCATCTGTATCATTAATGCGTTTGCCTGATTAGCTTTTTCTACCTCTTCAGAGTTAACTGCCTGATTATTAGAAGTTTCTAGCTCTGCTTTATCCTGTTTTAACGAAGCGATAACAGAAATATTGTCTTCATATTTTTTTAGACCGTCGACAGCCGAAGGGATGAACTGGTATTTACGGGCTTCTCTAAACGCCGCGATTCTATCTTCAGCCAGCTTTAGTTGCTCTTCAAACGCCAGCACGGATTCATATTGATTAAAGAGTGCAATAAGAACATGAATTGCTAATTCTTGCGATTCTGTACCGCCACGCATTTGCAGTGGGCGTAACTCGTTATAGTTGTTCTTACCGTATATACGGAAGAAGCGACTGATGGTGTTTCTGAATTGAACACCAGCGAAATTCATGTGGTAATGCTCGCTAAGCCATTTGGTATAATCATCACTCTTAATAGTAGCTACTATGTTGTTGTTCTTATTCACTTGAAAAATATTGCCAGGTGTAGCCGTATGCCTTATGAAGTAGTATGGTTTTCCATCGAATTCGAACGTGAAATGAATGTTGTGGTTGCCGAGCTGTTTGACGGCATCGCTTTTAGCATAGGTATCCCCACCAAAGGCAAAATCAATAATGAGGAGCATCGTAGATTTCCCGATGGAATTCACGCCCGTTTTACCACCTAAAATGATATTAAGTCCTTTATCGAAGCGGATAGGCTTACGCGCCAGCCCGTTGACTCTGAATAGTTCGCAACTTATTTCTGTAAGCATCGCACAATCCTCCCTTCCACATCATTTAACTCAATTTCCTTAAGTGCATATAAACAGTCAAGCGCATCCAAAAGTTCCAATGGGCTTTTCGCAGTATTACCAAGGCTCACTAGAAGCTCGTGGGGCGTCTTCGGTTGATCTAATTCCCGTAATATGAGCGGCAGCTTCGATAGCACACTCTCGTTGTATGAAAAAAGTTTATTTGGTAGTAGCATCGAACACCTCACACGACTGAATAAAATAAGAAATTACAATGGAGCAGAATCTGATATCCTGCTTGGTGATACTTCTAAACCTCTCAGACAAGGCACTATATATCATCTCCGGGCTATTCTTTTTCTCCGCTAATTTTCTATAGGATTCTTTTATTTGTGCCCTTAGCAGGTCATCACTGAATTGCTTTCGTCGCACCAGGTCTTGCATCGTTTTTTCGATGAAGAGAAAATACCTTGCCACATGTCCCGTCACCTCATACACAAGGAAAGAATGCAGTTCCTCGTCAATTTTTTCCGTAACACTCACCGCATCATAGTTAAGTGCGAGAAGCTGACCGGGTTGTGCTTTGCTCAGATTCTCAATAACTTGGGCGATTCCTTTCTCGATGGCTACCTCGTCAAGGGTACGGCGTGTGCTACGAGCATCGCTTTGTAGCTTTTTAATTATCTGAAGCTCTTTCTCCTCAGACTTCGTATGGTTGAAAACATAGCGCTGGAAGCAATCATGACATGTTGCAATCAAGTTATCATATGACGACATCTTGCCTGCGTTGATACTTGCTATTTCATAATCATCAACTGCATGGTTCTTATCATCCACGACCTGTAAATGCCTGCCGCAGCCTGGCATCGAACAGGCGTGTCCACAGTCTTCAACTAATCCTGACCCATATAATCCTTTGGCTTTTGCCGATCTAGTTTTGGCTGAAGCCATTTTACGATCATTTTCTAATTCTGGATTAACAATAAATTCCAAGGACTGTTTGAATTGATCGAATAAGACCTCGCCAACATTCTCTTTATCTACATCGTCAACAAAAGGCTGAATGTCTTCAGCTAAAGATTCAAGAACCACGTCGGTACGCTCATTGAAATTATCATCATGATAAATCGATTCAATAAAATTCTCACTAGTTAATCTGCCAAGCATTGCCTTGGCCAGTTTTTTTGTCGGCCCCTGTGTATAGAACTTCCTCAAGGATGCATCCTTGTTGGATTGTTCTGACGAGGGGTCTTTTTTTGTTGACCAATCTTCTTCAGGTATATCGCACATCATCTGAATCAGATTGCGCATAAAATCAGGTACATCCGCATCCTTCATAAGATGCGGATGGATGGCGTGTACTAATTCAGTGAACAACATGCGGATATGCACCTCCTCAAAAAGTATCCAAAGTATCTCAGGGTATCCCAAAGTATCTAAATTCGAGATACCCCATTTTATAAACTAAAAGTGATCAAAGAGATTTTGATACATTTTACCATATAAAGCTCAATACTTCAATCAAAAATTGGCAAACGCCAATCTCTCGTTGATCAAACAGTAATACTCGATCTATGCAGGAAGAGGAAAGGAGAACTAAGTGATTAAACCTAGCTACAAAATCGCTTAGTCGCAGTCATTTTTCATTTTCGAAAACACCGTGACTCATCACCCCATAGGGCATCCCCTGATCAAGGATGATTCCAGACCTATCGGGTGAACAACTGAATAACTGCAGCCAGCCTACTGGAATAGCTGGTCGCCAATTCTGAAGCGGGAGTAATCCCATTCGGACGGTCGACTATGCCTTTTTTGGCTGGTGCACGTCATGTGAGCTCTCGCTTCGCTTTCAAAGCCGAAGGAGGGCTCATATTATGACAAATTCAGACAATCAGAAGTACTTCATCCCAATGGAAGTCACCAAAGAGACTATCAAAGATTTCAACTTAGATAGCTCACAGGTGGTGCCAGCAAAAATTGGAAACAAAATTGTGTCAGCCATCATGGTTCCGGCAACCAAAGAACAGTATGAGGCGTTCATGCAACCCCTGTGGGCGGAAATGAAGCGTGAAGAACGTAGCCGCCGCTGTACGGTTAGTGACGGTAAAGGTAAACTTAAACGTTGCGAATTGGACTGTAAGGCCTGCGAAAAAATGAAGGATGGAGCTCCGCTTTCGCTTGAGTCATTTTTCGAAGAAACAGAGCTTGAATTCGAGGACCCTGACGCGAATCAATGCGAAGCAATCCTAACTGCAATGCTCTTTGAAGACCTTCTCGAAAAGCTACGCAGCCAGGCGCCTGAGTTAGCACCAATCTTTGAAATGCTATATGACGGAGAGTCGCAACGAACCATAGCAACTATTATTGGTAAGCCACAGTCTTCATTAAACTACATGGTCAAGCGCATGGAGAAAATCATCCAACAACATATTAAAAGAGATGATTTTGCAAAATAAAAAACGAGGCGGTAGTTCCACAACAAGGGCTACCGCCTTAAAAGTATAACAACAGTTCCATAGCCTCAACCCTCCGCCAAAACAGCAGTTCTGTATACTCGCAGAGCGAAAAACAGTTCTATAGCCCCAACCTAACACTTCTTCTAAGGCCGACACTATTTATGAAAGATAAAAAGAAAGGTTTCCAGCTATCGGCGATTATTACCGAAAGTCTGGAAACCTCTGATATCAGGCCATTTAGGGCCTGTTATTTATCTTTTCGTGACATCAAGACAACAGTCTCAACGTGCTGCGTCCAA
>NZ_JCAIJG010000040.1:0-1479 GCF_059735615.1 Desulfosporosinus sp. Tol-M2 | reverse complement strand
AGGTGACCAGAAGATTACAGGTTTAACGAGCGGTAAAAAATATGTAGTAACAATAGGCACCGCTAACTTTGGGGTAAAGGCAGACGGAACACTGGGGGCGGAGAACTCGGCAGCAGAAGACTTAATCGGCACTGAGATCACGGGCTTGACCAATGGAACTACGTATAGCGTCGCTGAAGAAGTTCCAGCCGCTCCGACAGCAGTAGTGCTAGCCGACGGATCATTAGGGACAGCAGCAGACCAGAAAATCACCGGATTAACAAGTGAAACGAAGTATGTGGTAACGTCTGGTGGCAAGAGCTGCGGAGTACAAGCCAACGGAACACTGGGAGCGGAAAACTCGGCAGCGGAAGCCTTGACCGGCACCGAGATCACAGGCTTGACCAATGGAACTACGTATAGCGTGGCTGTAGAAATTCCTTCAGCACCTACATTTGTGAGAGCTGAAGTGACAAGCAATGGTGATGTGAGTATCTTCTTCAGTAAACTCATGGGAAATCTAGTAAACATGCAAGCAAGATTTACTGTTAATGTGGGCGGAACAAATGTAACACCTACAAGCATATCGGCGACAACTAACACCCCAAGTGAGTTTAAGTATAAGTTAACACTTCCTGAAGGTCATAAAGTTATAAACGAAGTAGTTACTGTAACATATACAAAAGACACAAACATATCAAACCAGTTCCTTGCAGCTGATGGAGGAATCTTAGAAACATTTATTGAAAAACCTGTAACTCCGAAACCGTGATATAGACTTTTTGTAAGCCGGCATGTGTCGATAGTTATGGTTTTTCCATGACCCAGGTTACTCATGACGTTATTTATAGCTACTAATTTAGGAAAGTGAATTATTAAACTAATGCCAAACCTAGAGAAAAAAATCATTTTTAACATTGGCTTGCTTATAGCTCCGGTGTTATGTATTATCTTGACTCTGTTTGTAGGAAGATATGACATTTCATTTGGAGATATCTTCCGGGTTTTGCTTGCAGGAGTAGGGCAAGGTGAACGCCCATCCCAAGAGGCTATGACTGTAGTTTGGCAATTGCGGCTGCCGCGAGCAGTAGCGGGGGCCCTTGTTGGCGCAGCATTGGCTTGCAGCGGGACAGCGTTTCAGGGTGTTTTCCGCAATCCTTTGGTCAGTTCAGGGATCCTGGGGGTCAGTAACGGAGCGGGGTTTGGGGCCTGTTTGGCAATCGTATTTTTTCCCGGGGGTTATTTCATCTATGGATTTGCCTTTTTGTTTGGAGTGCTGGCGGTAACGCTTAGCTATTTTGCGGGTAGGATTTATGGAACCACACCAACCGTGACTCTTATCTTAGGCGGAGTGATTGTATCCAGCTTTTTCGGCGCCTTGACATCTATCCTAAAATACGTAGCCGATCCCTATACACAGTTACCGGCAATTGTTTTTTGGTTTATGGGAAGTCTTGCCTCCATTGGATACAAGCATTTTGCGGCGTTTATTCCTATGCT
>NZ_JCAIJG010000019.1:0-25101 GCF_059735615.1 Desulfosporosinus sp. Tol-M2 | reverse complement strand
TGGTTAATGGGATCAAAATGACTCACTCTGCAGTAAAAGCCCTGCCGCCTAAGGCTTAGATTGTCTCCAGACTGAGGGTTGGACAGTGTCCGTAGAATTAGAAAGTGCGACAAATAATTGAAATGAAAATATTAGCGATTATCCCTGCTTATAATGAAGAAAAAAATATTGACCTGGTCGTCCGGAAGTTAAGGGTTGTTTCCCCCTGGCTTGATATTCTGGTAATCAATGATGGGTCGACGGATAAGACTCCGGGGATTGCCAAAGAGGCTGGGGCGGAAGTAATTTCACTGCCGGTTAATTTGGGAATTGGGGGAGCGGTTCAGACAGGCTTTCTTTATGCCTGGAATAAGGGGTATGATATTGCCTTACAAGTGGATGGAGATGGTCAGCATCGGCCGGAAGAAATTCAAAAGCTAATTCAGCCTCTTTTAGACAGAAAGGTTGATGTGACGATCGGTTCCCGGTTTTTGAATAAAACGTCTTATCAGATGCCAGCCGCCCGGCGTTTAGGAACCTGCTTTTTGAAAAAAACCCTAAATAAAGTTGTGCGGAAAAAATACACGGATCCAACGTCAGGATTTCGTGCCTATAACCGTAAGGCACTGAGCATTTTATGCCATCATTATTCGATTGATTATCCGGAACCGGATGCGATCGTGACGTTGTTGAAAAACGGTCTTCAGGTGAAAGAGATCTCCGTGGAGATGGATCCGCGGGGATTTGGAAAATCATCTATTACCCCCTTTAAAAGCGGGTATTATATGTTTAAAGTCAGTATGGCCATCATCTTTAATTCCATAATGGGCGCGATATGGAGGGAATGATTTTGCTGCGTATTCAAATAGTTGTGTTTCTAGCGAGTATCCTGGTCCTGGGCTATGTTTCTGAAAAGGTTCGGCGCCGTCATTTAGCTGTGGAGTATTCCCTCATCTGGATCATTAGCGGCCTTGTGATGATGCTCCTGGCTCTTTGGAGGAATAGTCTGGAATATATTGCTTGGATTATGGGAATTAACTATGCTCCCTCGGCAATTTTTGTTATTTTTGGAGTCTTCGTTTTGTCGTTATCCATTCATTTCACCTTAATAATCTCTAAGCTAAGTAATCAGAATCGCGTCTTGGTTCAGAAATTTGCCCTATTAGAGCATGATTTCGCTCAGTTAGAGGAGCGTTATCGTTATCTCAACGCGTCTGAGCGTTACGCCGCTGATAAGTTGGACGTCTTTTAAATATAGTGACGCAATGCCACTGAAATGGTATAATAAGTTAATTAAGAACGTAGGTCATTGGTGCGTAGTCAGTTAATAGAAAGAGGCTTTCGGAATGTAATAAGGGGAAGGGGATAGGAATGGAAAATAGAATTCTTCAGGCAATTGAAGGTCTGACAACTCAAATCAGTACATTATCAGATAAAGTAGACAACCAAGGGAATCAAATTAAAGAAAATACTCAGATTTTAAAGGCGTTAGAACATTTGGCACAAGTCAATAAAGCAGAACACGATAAGATGTCGATTAATATAGCTGAGATATGTGGAGAAATTCAGGCCGTGAGAAAAGACTTATCAAAGGTTGAATTAATCACAGCGAGTAATTGGGGCGACATTGTAAAGCTTAAATCAGTAAAATAAAATACGTAAATTAAAGTGAGATCGTAGGGGTAAACCCTGCGATCTCGTTTATTATTTCTAAATAGGATGCAAAACCAGGTATTTTTAATTCTTTCGGATTACCTCAAATTCTTCATCAGATATCCCGATGTCCTTAAGGATCGCTTTAATTAGTCCACGTTTAAGATCCTTGCTGTGCATAGGAATTACGGTGTTTCTGCCATCTTGTCGGCGGCTGAATAATTTGTGGCTACCCGTTTGTCGTATTTCTTCAAACCCTAACCGTTTTAGGAGTGCTGCCATTTCTTTGGATGAGATGATCGTTAATTTGCTCATTGTCAGATTACCAATTCAAGTTGTTTGGCTTCGATAAAGTTCGGATTAAAGACTTGGATTCCGTCTTTTACATGAACCTCTAAACATAATTTGATAGCTTCATCAACATTTGCCATTATTTCAGAGATCGTATCTCCTTGTGTATGGCAGCCTTTCAATTCTGGTACCGTAGCAATATATCCTCCATCTTCGTCTTTTTCAATAAGTACCGTAAAATTATATTTTTTCATAAGGTAACCCCCTTCAAATGTTAAGCCAGATAATAAATGAACTCATATTATTATACTAAAAATAAAGAGAAGTTACCATATTATGCCTAATAATTTAATCTAAGTTTTGAACATTATATGCTGATGCGGGCTCAATGGTGGAATGTTAAAGCCCATAATACCCCTCAACCGAAGTAAACTTAAACTTCTTTAACACTCGTATCAACTTCTTCTCGCACCCGCTGATTCCGTAATAATGGATCAGGTTCTCTTTCGGACTGAGGGTGAGCCGAGGTTGCCCGGGGTCGATCTCGCGGGGGTGAAGATAGACGATCGCTGGATGGCCTTCTCTATTGACGGTTTTAATGCCCCGAGTGATCAAAGGATAGGGCAGGGCGCGGAAATAGAAGCCGCCGGCAAAAGGAATCTTCTTATTTAGAATTCGAACAGTGGAGGAAGGAACTTCCAGGAGGTTGAGGGTCCTTCCGTTGTACTGAGGATGGTAGGAAAAACGGGGAGAAGTGGGCAGGCCGTAGAGATACGTTTTAATCGGAAAGACGCTGGCATCGTAGACAAAGCCCAATTCCTCCAGAATGTCCCAGGCCCAAATAGACTTTGGAGTGATTGACCAGGAAGGTGCCCGGTATCCTATGACGCTTTTGCCAACGATATCTTCAACGCGCTTTTTGGCTTGGCTAACGTCCTCTTTAAATACCGCCGCAGTTTGTTGGTAAATGAGCTGATGCGCATACCCGTGGGTAGCAAGCTCGTGTCCTGCTTCTGCAATTTCCCGGATCAACCGGGGGTGTTGCTCAGCGACAGAGCCCAGGACGAAAAAGGTGGCTTTAGCCTGGTGTTCGGCGAACAGGGCTAAAAGCCGTTTTGTATTTTGGATAATGCGTACCTCATACGTCTTATGGGGATCAAATACGTCATCATGATAATTGGCGTGAAACCATTCTTCCAAGTCGATGGTCAATATATTTTGCATAGGGTCCCCCTACGAGGAGAGACGTAAAAGAACGCCTACCACGCTGCGTCGCTACTCGCTGCAACGGTTCCGCTAACCCGCCAAAACCCTTCTGGAATCTGCATGTGAACCGTTGGCGGGTCTTAACGTTACACCGTTTTGCTCGCTTACGCGACTCCGCTAAAGGTATGCTAACCTTTTGCGTCTCGTCCTGGATTATTTCGGGAATGGGTTCGGTACGGGATTAGATAACGTCGTAATCACCCATGGTTAAGAACCAGTGATTTAGTTTAAGGAATGGCTCTTGGTTCCCTTCCCCTTGAGGGCTAAGCTTGCGGTAAACAACCGGGAAGGGCTGCGGTTCTAAAGCCTTTGGACAGGTAAAAAAGCCCTCGGCTTTAAGAAGGCGGGATTCTTCTGTGTGCGGGAGCATCAGGGAACCGGCTAAATCCATGTTATTAGCGACAAAGAAACGCAGGAGACGGTTGACAAGATACTTTCCTGCGGCAGGATGACCTGGAGCAACCAGGAAGTCGACAATCATCCCGGAAGACATCCCCTCTACTTCGGTACATCGTCCCACAATATAGCCGAGGAGCGCGGAACTGCTTTGTCGGCTTACCCCGTAGATTTGATAGTCACGAAGGGGAATATCAAAATACCGCCAGCGCAGATAGTCCGCATCGCGGATTCCCATGAGCGGGTATTTGTGTTGTATTTTAGTCCAGAAGACATTCAACTCGGAGAGATTAAAGGACGTAAGCGGATATACTTCATAACTGTCATTTGAGCGGTTTTTCATCCGGAAGAGAAGATGGAAAGGGAGTGCCAGAGGAGCAAGCCAGGACCCAAGCTTTTCCCGGACCAAGGCTTTAGGATTTAAGGGGCGAAGTAAGAGGGGGACGTTTCCCAGGTCAGTGAACCCGAGTTTTTCCGTGAAGCCCGGGTAGGAATTGGGATTGGGAACCCCATAGCAAAATTTCGCTCCCTGCGCAGCACAGTTCTGATAAACAACTTTGGCTAAGCCTGTGAAGATCCCTTGTCCGGAGTAGATTTGACGGGTGAGGGTGTTTAAGGAGAGGGTTCCGATAATCGTTTCGTCATTCGCTTTAAAACGCATCGGAATCACGACATATTGACCGGCAAGTTGATCCGTTTCCCCATCTCGGGCTAATTGAATGATCGCCGCCCCAGCTGGGTTGGCTTCATACTGCCATTTCAAGAATCCGGGGTCGGAAATCCAGGAATCCCCGAAATACTCTCGCGTCATCTCGATGGTCTCCGTTAGATTCTCCGGCTGATATTTAACCGCTTTCCACATGCGGATTCCTACTTTCGTGTGATAATGATGACTCCAAGGCAAATCACCATGACCCCGATAATCTTCGAGGGCGTAAGCTGTTCTTTAAAAACCGTTATTCCTATAATCAGAGCAAAGATAAATGCCGTACTCTGAATCGGATAAACAAAGCTCAACTCGCCTTTATTTAAGATATAAATCCAAAGACCGGAAGCAAACGCATACACCATAAGACCTGCAATTATATAGGGACTGAGGAAAAGGCGCAGGAGTTGACCTAAGCTATGGATCTCTTTTCCGGTTGCCCCCAGCTTCCAAAGGGTTTGGCCGGTTACCATGAGTACGGAATTAAAAATCGTTAGGAGAACTAACAAAATGGTCACCTCATGCTTCTCAAGTTTAGCCTTCTAATATTATACAATTTGAGCGTTTATAAGCAAGCTGCATACATTACAAAGTACATTAGTTTTTGGAGATCCCGTTAGGTAACCGCTGGCATATAACCAATTTAACAAAAATAATTATATAAATTTATAGGTTATGACCATAAAAACATGTTTATATTATACATATAACAAGGTATAATACATAATGGAGGTAATCGCCATGATTAAACGAGAACTATATTTGGAGCAACTAAGACCATTTATTGATAAACCTTTGATTAAGGTGCTGACCGGTATTAGACGAAGCGGTAAATCTGCAATTTTAATGATGCTGAAAGGAGAATTGACACAGCGTGGAATCAGCGATAAGAACATCATATATATTAACTTTGAGTCAATGGAGTATTCTGATATTGAGAATGCAAAAAATCTCTATTCATTTGTAAAAGCAAAAATCACAAATAAGCATAAATATTATATTTTTTTAGACGAAATTCAAGAAGTTAAGAGTTGGGAAAAAGCTATCAATTCCTTTTTTGTGGATTTTAATGCTGACATCTATATTACGGGCTCAAATTCAAAATTATTATCCTCTGAGCTTGCCACCTATATTGTCGGAAGATATATTGAAATCAATGTGACCCCTTTATCATTTGCGGAGAATCTGGAGTTTAAGAAGATCCTTACCGGAACAGATATTACAGATCTTCAAAAGGAATTTATCCGATTTATACGGCTGGGGGGGTTCCCTATTCTTCACACGGCGGAATATTCTCATGAGGATGCTTATAAAATCATCAAGGATATTTATGCCTCTGCAATCCTGCGGGATATTGTCCAGCGCAATCGCATACGAAATATTGAGTTATTGGAGAAGATTGTAAAATACGTTTTTGAAAACATCGGAAATATGTTTTCCGCCAAGAAGGTCGCGGATTATTTCAAAAATCAGCAGAGAAAGGTTGATATAGAAACAGTTTATAACTATCTGGAGGCTCTCGAAGCTGCATTTATCATCTACCGTGTTCCGAGATATGATTTGAGGGGCAAAGATGTTTTACAAACCAACGAGAAGTACCTTATGGGTGACCAGGGTCTGAAGTATGCGGTGCTGGGATATAAGGACAGAGATATATCAGGAATTCTGGAAAACATCGTTTTCCTGGAACTCAAACGCAGAGGATATCTCGTTTATGTTGGGAAATTTGGAAATAAGGAAATTGACTTTGTAGCTGAGAAAAGGGAACAAAAGGTTTATGTACAGGTAGCTTATAAATTAGCGGAAGCTTCAACGGTAGAAAGGGAATTTGGGGCATTGCTTGGTATAAGAGACCATTATCCTAAATATGTGGTCACGATGGAAGACTTTTGGCAAGACAATATAGAGGGTATAAAGCATAAGAATCTCGCTGAGTTTTTGCTGATGGATGATTATTAAAAGCCGTTCACTGTTTTTAGGTCAGTGAACGGCTTTTCTATTCGTGTGCTTGCAGGGGTTTTAGTGTTTGGTTCGTTAGCGCAAATGTTGCTTAAGCAAAGGAAAGAGTTGATCTATGGTATTCGTATTCGTGATCCAGCGTAAGGACCAGGCTCCGATACCTCCGAGCGGGTACTGGGCGAGGAGAGACAGCTTGGCATCCCAGCTTGCGGCATCGTCAAAATACACCCGGTGATATTTGTCGTCGACCGTGTAAGTGAAGTATGGGTCGGTCTTATCCCTTTGCAGAACGGCGTTGTATTGGGTAAGCAGGTCCATCGCCCCGTTAATGTCGTCACTTGAGCTGTTCGGGTTGTTTCCTGCGAGGGTGTATAATCCCCGGGATTGGCGATTCGCTTTAGAATAATTATTCGGGTCCAATGGATCCGCGGGGTTGATTGCCCACCAGTCTGCTCCGTAATAGGGAATCCCGAGGAGAACCTTATGCAGATCGACACCCTGATTCTGGGTATACTGAATGACTTGCTTCATCCAGTCGAGCGGAGCCATTGCACCGGGAGATGAAGAATGATAGTCATAGGTCATGATGTGGAGGTAATCAACAGTTTGGGCGAGGTCATGGTAGTTAAAACGGTCCAGCCAAATCGTAGAGGGAGTTCTCGCCATAACAGCCATAACCACAAGCTTATTCAGGGCATGAAGCCGGGGATATAGTTCTTGCATAAAGAGCGTAAGGCTTGGCCCGGTTGAAGAACTAAAGAGTTCTAAGTCGATCACGATCCCATCCGCACCAATCGCCTGAATTCGCTCGGTGATTTGGTTTATCAGGATCTCACGTTTAGAGGCTGACGTAAGAACATTATCTGCGGTAGCCGACGTAGCCCAGCTCGAACCTATCATGGGAAGTACTTTGAGGTTTCGAGAGTGGACATAATCGACGAAGGTTTTATAATCCCCGGCGTGGCTGTCCCAGGTACTGCTGATCGAGCCATCAGCCTCGTCATTGAGATAATACCAGCTTGGCGAGATGAGATCCGCGTAATCTGTTGCCGGAGAGGGAATCATTTGAACTTGACGCAGCATCCCGGCATTGCCCTCCAGGGTTGAGCCTTGCGCATACTGCAGAGAGATCCTGGCGAACACCTTTCCGGTACGAATGACATCTTCTACTTTTGCGGGAATCGCCCCCCAGCCGCCAAAGATGATAAAGCTTGCACCGGCGGTGCGCCGCTCGTTGAGGTAACTTAAGATAGCGGCATTCAGCGGTACAGTCTTTGGTACCAGGACAACCGGATGATTCTTTTGCGCAGCCAGGGCTGCACCTGTCAAAGCATCCGGAAAATTCTCTCCTGTGGCAACATAGACAAGCGATGAATCAAACGTTAACTGTCGTAAGACGGCGGTATTAGTGTCGTATTTGTCGACCCCGGCAATCCGCTCCAGCACCTGAATAGGCTGGGGCAAGCTCCGGAGCTGCTCAACAACGGCATCGCTGATCACGGCTGTTCCCCCGATAAGCGTAACCTGTCTAACCCCAAGTTCTGTGAAGGCTTGAAGAGTCTCAGGCGGTAATTGTGAACTTTTGGTCATAAGTAGGGGAATTCCTTTGCTCGCCGCGTACGAGGAGATACTCAGAGCATCCGGAAAGTTTTGCCCGTTGACAAGGTATGCGACAGAACTCTGCGGAGACACTTCAGAAGCGATGGCTGCGGCTGTTCCGTATTGGTCATATCCTGCCAGTCGTTTAATATTATATCCATTATCCTGGAGGATTTCTTGAATACCGGGATCAATGGCCGCTGTTCCTCCAAGCAAGTAGACTGTCTGGGCCCCGAGCCGCTCAAGTTCCGGGAGAATAGAGGGATAAAGAGATTTGGAAGGGGATAAAAGCAAGGGCCCCCCTATTCTCTGGGCGAGTACCGTACCAGCCAAGGCATCCGGAAAGTTTTGTCCGGTCGCAAGAACCACACTCGCTGCCTTGTCCCAGCCACGATTAGAGATGGCAAGGGCTGTATCATAGAGAGTATTTCCCGCCAGGCGTTCGATGGTCGACTCGGCTTGGACAGGTAAAGGCTGAGGCAGCAGCAGACTTATACATAATAGACAGGCAATACAAGCCATACTCACTATGCGCTTTGCAAATAACTTCACATGAATATCCCCTTTCCTAACAAAAATTATGAAGATTTTACTAATATTAATATTTCGCTCCTGCTCTCCAAAACTCCTCTATAGCACTAACGACAATTATTTACAGGGGAAAGGGGATTAGTGATAAAGAGGGAAAAGAAGAAATAGAGCGAATTTATTTAGCTAGAGAAGGACGTCCAAAAGAGAGCGGGATAATGAGATGAGATTATTAATAGATAGCACTCGAATTCGTTTCGGGTTGACCCTTAGTTTAATTGGGCTTCTCCTTATTCATCCCATGTTAGTGCTTGGTGCCTCAGGGGATGGCGAGCAACTGGACCCTCAGCAAAAGCTTGTCGTACGCTTGGCCCCGGGGGCCTCTGTCGATAAAGTCGCAAAGGGGATAGGCGCCGAAGTTAGTCGACGTGGCCCACTTAATTTTGCGACACTGGAAGTTTCAGCCGGGCGTGAAACGGCAGCGATTTTGGAGCAATTAAGAGGGACGAAGGGAGTTTTAAGTGCAGAAGAAAGCCGTCTCTTAAAGACAAGCGCGCTGACGGTCATGGAACCGTTCTATTCGCGTCAGTGGTCCTTGGTCCAGGGAGAAGTCAAACCGGCTTGGGATAGGGGGGCAGCAGGGCAGGGAATCACCATCGCCATTGTGGATACGGGAGTGGACTTAACCCACCCGGACCTCAAAGCAAATCTTGTCCCCGGTTACAATGCCACAATAGGGAGTACATTGTCGGGAGCATGCCAGGATGATAACGGACACGGTACGCATGTAGCTGGGATAGCTGCTGCTTCCCTGAATAACAAAGGGATTGTGGGCGTGGCTTATCAGGCCAAGATCATGCCCATTAAGGCAATGGATGTCGAGGGAGAGGGGTTTGATGATGCCATTGCTGATGGAATTGTCTGGGCCGCAGATCATGGGGCTAAGGTGATTAACTTAAGTTTGGGTACTGAGGAAAGTTCCACGATCCTGCGGGAGGCCATAGCCTATGCGGCAGATAAGAAAGGGTGCCTCCTGGTGGCGGCGTCCGGTAACCTTGAAGCGGACGACTGCTCCGGTGTCTCGTATCCAGCCTCTGATCCTAATGTCCTGGCCGTTACAGCGACAGATCAAGAGGATGGCATCGTGAGTTACGCTATAACCGGTCCGGAAGTGGACTTGGCTGCCCCTGGGGATGAGATCGTAAGCACCTGGCAAAACGGAGGGTACAGTTTAGCGAGCGGAACGTCTATGGCAGCTTCGTTCGTTTCCGGAGCCGCTGCAGACATTTGGAGTGCTCATCCCGACTGGACGAGACGGCAGGTTACCATGGTTATGGAAAAAGGAGCCAAAGATTTGGGGGTGAGCGGACGGGACACGTCTTACGGGTATGGACGAATTGATGTTGGAAAAGCCCTTAAGGAAAGTGATCCGCCGCAGTTAGTTCAGAACGAAGATTCATCGACGCATGCAACCCTTAGCTTTCCGTCTCAAGCTTTGGGAAACCAAAGCACTGTGACCCTTCTGCCTGTTCCCCTGCCGGGGGAGTTACCCAAGGGGGCAATTCTCCTTAGTACGCCGTTTAAAGTAGATCTGGGAGGAGTTTTATTTCAGGAGGTGGCGACGTTAACCCTGAGTGATGCCAGAGTAGCCAAAGGTCAGGATGTTGCACTATTTCGTTGGAATGGAGCACGCTGGATTTCTATAGGTGGGTTTGTAAGCGGAGACCAAGTTTCCCTGGGGATTTTCCTGCCGGGGGTTTACGTCCTCGGAACGTCTGTATTTGACGTTACATCAAAACGCCTGGCCGGGCTCGATGCAGTGGGGACGTCGCTGCAGATTTCCCGCGCAGCGTTTCCGACTGGAGCGGATACTGTGATTATCGCGACGAATGCTAATTTCCCAGATGCTCTGGCCGGGGCCCCACTCGCCATTAAATATCAGGCGCCGATCCTTCTTGCGCCGAGCTTCGGATTGACAGACGAAGTCCGGGCTGAGATTAACCGTCTTAAACCCCAAATGATCTATTTGTTAGGGGGGACTGCGGTCTTGAACCCGGGGATCGAAGCTGAACTAAGTGCGCTTTATGAGGTTAAGCGTGTGGCTGGGATTACAGCCTATGGGACAGCAGAAGCGATTGCCAAAGAATTAGGTACACGGGGGAGGGCTGTCCTGGCCAGCGGGCAAAACTACCCGGATGCCCTGTCGATTGCTCCATGGGCTGCAAAACAGGGGATCCCGATTTTACTCACCCGGGCGACTACGTTGCCTTCGGAAACGCAGAAGGCTTTACAGCTGCTCAGTGTTGTGGAAACCCAGGTGATCGGAGGAGAAGCGGTGGTTTCCCCGGGGGTGATGAAACAAGTTCCGCTCCCCACCCGTTTTAGTGGGTGGTCGCAATATGATACCTTAGCAGCGGTCTTGACTGCTTATCCGCCCTTAGGGCGGACGATTTATTTGGCCACCGGCGAGAATTATCCGGATGCCTTGACAGGAGCGGTACTTGCTGCTCAGGGGGGCTCTATGCTGGTAACAGTGCCAACGTCTACGCCAATTCCGGCGGGTTTGGTTCCTCTCTTTGGTTCGTGGCGTGGGAAGGCGATCGTACCGCTAGGGGGGTCAGGTGCTTTGCCGGAGGTGGTCGTCGAGCGGGTGAAGGGGTTCATGCAGTAGCATACTGCAAGTATTTCTATTTGAAGTCAGTATATTTTTAGTAAATGGGTGGAAAACTATTAATTTATAGTGTAAACTAAATAGAGTAACTGGGGGGGGGGGACCTGTCCGAAAGCTTAAATTAATTAATTTTGGGTCAATTTCAAAAAAATATTGGACAGCAAGCAGGAATATTAGTTATTCTGGCGAATACAGATATCTAATACGTGCCATTTTTGTGGTTTCTCAGTTTTAATGCGTTCTAAACAGTATGACACAGGAGGGGTGAGTATCATCATCAGGGGGGACGCTCCTACGAAGAGCCTGTGAAATGCTTTTAGATATTGCGCAATGTCTAAAGATTAGGTGACTCATTATAAGGGGGTGAGGGACGACTTAAGAAACGTCCTTGGTAAGGAAGAGAGATCGTTTCATTCCTAAATTACAGAAGAGTTCCAAGATGAGAGGAGAAAATTACTACATGAAAAAGACTAAAAAAGCCTTAGCATCCCTTACAATCGCAGGTATGCTGGCAACAATGGTTCCTTTTAACGCATTCGCTTCAGTTCCTGATATGGGTACCCGATTAGCGGGTATAACTGCTTATGACACAGCTCAAAAAATAGCCCAACAAACTGAGTCTGCTGACAGCGTAGTTCTCGCTGCAGGCATGACCCGTAACTCGGTTGACGCTCTGGCAGCCGGTCCGCTCGCAGCTCAACTGAACGCTCCGATCCTTCTCACAGATGGCGATGGCACATTGACTCCACAAGCCAAAGCAGAACTCCAACGCTTAATGCCTAAGAAAGTTTATGTCACCAGTGGTACGGCCGTAATCCTGCCTGCAGCATTGGCTGAAGTCGAAGCAATCACAGGTGCCGGCAGTGTTGTGGCTCTCGGTGGATTCGATGCTTATGCAACTTCTTTGAATATCGCTAAGAAAATGGTTGAACTCGGCGCTAAACCAACTCAACTCTTTATAGCCGGCGGCTGGGCAACTCCTGCCGACGCTCTTTCCGCAGCTTCGATCGCAGCTGCTAAAGGGGCTCCGATTCTCGCAGTTTCCAAAACAGGTTTAACTGCAGATCAAAAAGCATTTGTTGCAACCCTCACAGCTGTAACAAATTCTTATGTTGTTGGCGGAACGGCAGTTATTGATGCTGCAGTCGAGGCAACACTTCCCGGAACTGTTACCCGCCTTGCCGGCCTTACTCAATATGACACCAACCTGAAAGTTCTGCAAAACTTCACTGATGTAGATTATGACAAGGTGTTCGTTGCTAACGGCAAAACGTTTGTTGACGCTTTAGCCGGTGCACCTCTGGCTGCAAAATATAATGCCGGTATCGTACTGACTGATCAAACGGTCAACAGCGCTCTTGCAACTTATGTTAAGAGTCAAACAACCGATGCCAGTAAAGTTATTGCTCTCGGTGGTACAGCTGCTGTTCCTGAGGCAGCGCGTGCAGCAATTGAAACTGGTACAGTTACGCCTCCTCCGTTGAGTGTTAGTACTGTAACAGCAGTTAACATGGCCTCTTCCAAGTCTGTTGCTACTGGCCAAGCCCTTGTTGATGTAGGAACTGTCACAGTTAAAGCTGGAGACAATGGATCGAGTATAACAGGTATTAAGCTGACCCGATCTGGCTTAAGTGCAGATACAACGATTAACAGTATTACCGTTTGGAACGGAACTACTCGACTGAATGTACCAAATATACTTTCCGACGGCGCAGCTGACATTAGCTTCTCAAACCCACTTGAATTAGCAGCCGGAGAATCGGCAACCTTGGCGGTTAAGGTTAATATTGCTGGTGCAGCTCTTGCTGGCGCACAATTTGCCATTACAATAAATGAACTCACAGGAGCTAGCGGTAACCTGCTCCCTGCCACTTCCGGTACTATGACAGTATCTCCTGTAATATTGGGAACTCTAGGTGTAGTAGTTAGCGGTGATGCTCCTAACGGTACATTGGATGCAGGTACGACGGATCAACGTCTTGCGAAGTTTGATTTCACGGCCAATACTGAAGCACAAAAATTAAAAGTGTTAACTTTGACGCAAAATAACTCTATCGGTGACGCTGACCTGACTAACCTCAAACTATACAATAATGGAGTTCAAGTTGGAGCAACAGCTTCCCTGACTAACCGTAAAGTAACCTTCGATTTTGGAGACGGAGTTGACATTGCTTCCGGCGGAACGGTTCGTCTCGAACTCAGAGGAGATGTCGTTGGCGGATCTGGCCGTACTGTTCGATTCGATATAAATGATGCCACTGATGTTCAGTCTGTTGGGCAAACCTTTGGATCAACCATTGTAGGTAATATTGTTAATGGTGTAAATCTGGCTGTTAATCCTGGTAACTTCATTGTTTCCAGAGCTACCACTTCACCTGTTGCCGGCACAATAGCCACAGTAGTTGATGACCAAGCTTTCAGCACTATTAAAGTTGAAGCAATTGGGGAAGCAATCCAATTGCAAACTGCTAATATCAACCTTGCTATTGGCGGAGGTGCTGCTCTGACTGATTTAAGAGACCTAAAACTTGTATGTGATAGTAAGATAATTGCTCAAGTAGCTACTCCTACGTTTGCACTTGCTGGTAATGTTGAAGCAGTTACCCTAACTTCACCAATTACTGTAAAACCGGGAACTCCTGCAATTATCAGCATCACGGCTGATATTCCAGCTGTGGCTGGTGTTGTAGCAAATGATACCTATGCACTTGGTATTGCAGCTGGTCCTGGCGCGCTAACTGGTGTAGGGACTGTCAGTGGTATCACCAGAAACTACACAGCACCAGGAAATATCTTAGGTAATGTCATGACTGTTGGTGCTATCCAAGTTACAGCTACACGTGTACCGAAGGCTGTAACTAACGTATTCCCGAGCGACACTGATACGGAACTGATTTCCTTCAACTTAAGCCAAAATCTGAGTGAAGATGTCTCAGTATCCAGGTTAAATCTCGCTATTAACGACAATGGTGGTGGAAATACAAATACAATCGCGCAGAACTTTACTAACATGAAGGTTTTTGACGCAGATGGAAAGGTTATCTCCAATGTTGTTACAGCACCTGGAGCAACCACATCCTTTGACTTTAACACTCCTATCGTTTTAAAACCTGACACAACTGTTAAGGTAACTGTTAAAGCGGATGTTCTATCAACAGCTTTCGCTACTGACAATTACGACTTCGGTCTTGCTGCTGGTTCAGTTGCACGTACAGTTGCTCTGGGCACAAATGTTAATGTACCTGGCGTAGTAGCTGGCGGAACAGTATTCACAATTAATGCTGGTGGAGCAAATATAGCTGTTACTAGGTCTGCTGCTGTTGATTTGGACACTAATTTTAACGTCCAACGCGGTTCCAAAGATGTAGCAGTTGCAGCCTACAGATTGACTAATACCGGTGCCGAAACTGGAATTGTCGAGAGTCTTTACCTTGTTCCAACTTATGGGGGTACCCTTGGAGGACAGCACGTTACCAATGTTCGCATAGTAGATGCTTCCGATGCGACCAAGATATATGCAACTCTGACAGATTTGGCTGCAGCTAGATTGATTGACTTAACCGGCCTTGAAGTTGGAACTGCTGCCAACAATACTAAGGATATTAAAGTCCTAGTTGATTTTTCGGAAACAGCTGCATTTGACGGAACATTCGGTGTAGCGTTTGGTGATGGTGGTGCCCTTCTTGATATTAGCGTTCAAGCTAAGACAACAGGTTTGACGACTAATAATATTGCTCATCCTGCTGTTGCTCAAACTGAGACTGCGAATGTTACAGAGACAAAAGTTAACGTAGCTGCAGCAGCTGTTGCGAATCCTGTAACTACTGCTGCAGGAGCGGCTCTACCAGGAAGTACAATAGCCAAATTTACCTTTACAAACAATGGTGACAGAGCTGTCAATATAGACTCTGTTCGACTGACAGATACCTTAAATGTCTTAGCTGGAAAAGTTGGAACAGTTCAGCTTGCTCGAACTTCAACTGGTGTAACTTTAAGCGCTGCTGCTGCATTTGCTAATAACGGAGATATTGCCCTGACCACAGCACTTCGTCTTGATCCAGGCAAGTCTGAAACGATTTCACTTAGAGTTGTAACCATAGGAACGCTAGCTGCAGGAGATTCTGTTGCTGTAAGACTTCTTAGTGCAGGTACAGTATATGAAGGAATTGATACAGCTGTTGGCGGTGGTTTTGGAGCTAATGCCGACTACACGGTTGAAGACAATGCGACTACAGACGTTGTATCATTTGTAACACCGTAAAGTTAAAGTATAATACTATTTATTAAGTTAAGTATTATTACACCCTCTGCTATATCCGCAGGGGGCGTTTTTTCGTGCGCCACGCATGGCGATTAACTAGACGGTCACTTTATGGGGGTATATAGCGACCAACCATTAGCTTAAGGCAAGGGTGTCCACCGCGAGGTGGAATCTGAAGGAAGCCGACAAGCCAACAAGCAAAGTTTCGACCCGAGGAACACGAATAACATCAGGCGTAAAACGAGGGGTATGGCTGCGAAACAAGAAGGATCAAAAGAACATATTGACTTACTCATTGCTAACAATATACAATATTTTTATCGGGTATAAAAAAAGGCGGAGTTAGAACTTAGTTAAGCGTTTACTTAAAATTTTTATACGAGGAGTGATAATAGTGAAAAAAAATACTAAAACCATAGCTTATGTAGCAACAATAATTCTTTTGGCTCAATTAGGTATTGCCGATGCGGAAAGTACAAAAGTTGTTACACCAAGTCAAGTGGTACAAGATTGTAAGGCATATGATATAGAGGTCCAAATCGATAACATGGAGTCAAACTTAAAACGTCTTCGTGCAGCGTACACTCCTTCGGGTGCTGGATTAGGAGGTGGACCCTGGGCAATAACTTATAGGCTTTCTATTGCCCCGTTATTTTCAGATATTCAACAAAAAGCAGATGATTTTCAAATAGCTAATGAACAGATGAATAATGAATACTTATATTATGATAACGCCTATAAGTACTGGCTTTTAAGTCAAACAGCTCGCTATAAGTTGGAAAATTTGAGTCTTTCCCAACATGAACGAGATATGACTAAAAAGAAGCTTGAACTAGGATTAGCATCACAAACCGAACTCCTTCAGGCGGAAATATCCGTAAATAACGCCCAATCAGACTTTGATAAGATAAATTTGCAAAAGCAAAATCAAATGTACCAAATTAATCAAACCATGGGTTCCGCCGCCGATACGCCCTTAAACGTTGATAGTGAGGATTTAAGCTTTCTATCTGCGGATGAATTAAACGTTGATCAAACGTTAATTAATCTTTATCAAACGCATAGATCGTTAGAGTCTTTAAAAGCACTTTTAGAAGCTAATCAAAAAGCTCAGTCGATTGCCGCAGGTCAAACAGACATCAATGTTCCGGCACAAAACTTAATAGATTATTATAATTTAGAGATTGAAGAAGCACAGTTAAAGCTTAAGCAACAACGTCAAAGACTGGAAATTGCTTCGCGTTCGTATCTTGAACAGGCAAAAACACTTGAAAGTGCGATAAAGTTAGATCAAGACAATGTTGAAAAAGTTAAAAAAGTATATGATAATTCTGTTAAGACATTTGAATTAGGAATGATTACCTATAGTGAAATGGAAAGCGTGCGCATGAAGCTTTTAGCTACAAATTTACAGTTAAGTTCAGATCAAAAAGATTATTTGACACTCAAAGAAAAATTAAAATTATTTAAAAGTGGTGCCTTATTTACTATATTATAAGGTCAAATGAAAAGTGAGATTGTCAGCTTATGAGGAATCTTACTTTTTTCTATTCGGACTAGGAAAGACTGGATAATGTCGAATTATACCAATGAGTTTAGCCTTCGAGGTGGGATAATCATTAGGTAAAATAAGCTGATTTTATGGGAGTGGGATTCACTTTGAAATTGAAAAGTAGAGTGGTCGCAGTTGCTCTAACGATTCATTCTCATGGACAGGGATATTCGTTCTAGATTCTTTCTCTATGGTTATTAAATGGAACATTAAAGCCCGAGTTCAGAGAAGGCTTATAGAAATTGACAATTAAAGAGTACAGCTAACGAGTATAACTAATTAATGGATTAAAAGGGGATAAATAGGTATGAATAAGAAAACAATCATTTATTGTATATTAGGGGCTGTTCTATTAGTTGTGTTTTTATCGGTAATAACTTATCATCAATCTAAGGATAAAGATAATAAATTTCACGCCACTCCATTAGCTCCAGTGGAAAAACTCATAAGTACGCTATACTTTAAACAAGGGACTTATTCGGACTATAAAACACTATTCTCTAATAAGAATAATGTTATTTCCGAAAAGGAGTTTAAGAGTTACCAGTTTATGGGACAGCCGAATGTGATATTTCCAGTAGATAATGACAGCGTAGCTAATGTTATGAAACATATGAAGCAGCAACAGATCGACCCAAATACGGTAAAAGTATTTTGGTCAAAGGATCTTAATGGTTCTGTTAATTCGTTAGAGGAAGCGACAGCAACCTGGGTAATGATTAAGCAAAATGGAAAATGGTATATAGGGAATTAACGAGGCATATCAATGGGTTGAACACAGAGCGTTTCGAAGAAATCCTTTTGGTTTTCAATCTGACCATTAAGCACTGGAGCAATTAACGAGAACTTTTGCAAACTGCCGATGCTGTCTTGTAAGCCATAGCCTACGGGCTTGAACTAAGGAAATAAATAAGGGAGCTAACTGGTAAATATGGCATAACAGAGCAATAAAAATGAGCTTTAATGAGTATCGGAAATATGGTAAGCAGAAGGAGGGAAGGTAGTAATGGGAGAGGGGAGAAAATTTGCCAAGAAAGGTTTATCTTAGTCCCAAACAGCGTCAGTGCAAACAAGTGAAAGGAGTTGAACTGAGCCTCGCCCATCTGACGATATTGTGGTATTGACGGTATACTGATTGAAGAATAATATTGATAATATAGTCATATTATGATATGGTATGACTACCAGGAATTATATCAGAAAGAGGTGACATCATGGAAGAAACAATCAGACCGTCAGCGGATTTAAGAAATCATTATAGTGAAATCTCCAAGCAGTGCAGAGAATCAAAGAATGCAGTAATTATTACTGTAAATGGACGGGGTGATACAGCAGTTCTTGGATTACAGCATTACTATCAGATGAAATCTGAACTGGAATTACTCAGAACACTTGCAGAAGCAGAGAATGATGTAAAAAATGGACGAGTAGCACCAATGCAGGATTCGTTTGATGATCTTCGGATAGAGAAACGGAAAGCACCTTGGTAAAAAAGGGTGCTTTTTTTATGCTGCTGTGTATTGCTTGAAGAAATCGAAATGATCAAGGAAATGGATTTTGGTTGCACTCATTTATAAATAAGGCTATATTTAAAGGAAGTTGAAAATACGAAAGGGCGCTGTCTTTTTTATGTTATTTAACTCCTATAGCTTTATTTTTGTTTTTCTGCCTTTGACACTCCTTGTTTTCTTTACTCTTACCAAAAAAGGTTTATATAAAGCGGGCACAGCTTCTTTGGTCGTTGCTTCGCTGGTGTTTTATGCTTATTGGGATATACGTTACTTACCACTCCTGCTCTTATCGTTGGTTTTTAATTACTCGATGGGTAGCCTGCTGGAGAAGACTCAAAGCAAGGGTCTTTTGTTTTTTGCGCTTCTCGTCGATTTAGGACTGCTCGGGTATTTCAAATATATGGACTTTTTTCTCCGTTCCTGGAATGCCGCCTTTGATACAGCAATACCTTTGCCGGGGATAGTTCTCCCTCTGGGGATTTCATTTTTTACGTTTACTCAAATTGCTTACATCGTGGATGCCTACCGAGGGGAGACAGAAAATTACAGCTTTCTAAACTATAGTTTGTTTGTGACTTTTTTCCCGCATCTGATCGCCGGGCCGATCCTTTATCATAAGGACATGATCCCTCAGTTCAAACGGGCAAGGCATTTTGTGTTCTCCCATAAGAACTTTGCCTTTGGCCTGACTGTTTTTGCGCTGGGGCTTTTTAAGAAAGTGGTCATCGCGGATTCCCTGATTTCTTGGGTTAAGCCGGTTTTTGAACAGGCAGGAAGTGTTGGCTTTTTTGAGGCTTGGTCCGGAGCGCTGGCCTATACGTTTCAGCTTTACTTTGACTTTTCCGGGTATTCGGAGATGGCTATTGGGCTGGGGCTGCTGCTCAATGTCCGTTTGCCGTTGAATTTTGATTCGCCATACAAATCCCTTTCGATTATTGAATTCTGGCGGCGTTGGCATATAACGCTCTCTGCCTTTCTGAAAAGATACCTTTATATTCCACTCGGCGGAAACCGTTATGGGCAGGGGAAGAAACTGCGCAACCTCTTAATCACTATGCTTCTGGGAGGGCTATGGCATGGGGCCGGATGGACTTATGTCATTTGGGGCGGATTGCATGGTCTGTACCTGGTGATTAATCATACATGGCAGAGGTTTGGGGTAATGCTCCCTAAAGGCTTGGCTTGGCTCTTTACGTTTCTGGCGATTGTATTTGCCTGGGTTTTCTTTCGGGCTGCTACCGTGCAGGATGCTCTGGCACTGGTTCAGACTATGCTTGGCTTTAAGGGAATCCATTTCGCAGGGCTTCAGCAGCTGGTTGGGGGAACAACAGAAGTCTTGGTATTAATGGCATTATTATTGTTCGTGGTGACAGGCCCAAATGTGCGGGAGTTTGTTTCCCGTTTTCGGCCAACGTGGCAATGGGCAGTGTTGGTAAGCTTTGTCCTGGTCGTGAGTTTGCTCCAGCTTACTGAGGTTACTGAGTTTTTGTATTTTCAGTTTTAAGGATGGCAGAACTTTATGAAGAAATATAGAAGATGGAACTTTATACTCTTTGGTGGTGTACTCAGTCTCATGGTCGCGGTAGGCTTGTTTAACATGTTCATTGACCCCTATGGGATCTGGAATTCACCGCCTTTTCAGCGAGTGAACGCCCATAAGAGTGAACAGTACACACATCAGCGGATTTTTCGGGCTATTGATCTGGAGAGGCTCAAACCGAAGGAGATTTTCCTCGGGAGTTCGCGGGCCTTCTTTGGGCTGGATCCAAAGTATTATAAGACGCTAACTGGAAAGACCGCGTATAATCTAAGTCTCAATGCGATCAATACTGCAGAAGAGCTCGCTTATTTTAAACATGCTCTATACAACCAACCAGATCTTCAGGAAGTGGTGATCGCACTTGATTTTTACGCCTTTAATGCCTATCACGAGGGACGTACGGACTTTTCGGCTGACCGGCTGAATAAGCGCCGTATCACCTTTGAGGATACGTTAAACAGTCTGCTTTCCTGGGACGCTTGTCAGTCGAGTTGGGATACACTAGAGTATAATCTCGAATATCCGAATACGCCCTTGGTTGAGGAGAACGGGCTGCTGACTGATGCGGGCATCAAACGTCATCATGTCATGAATTTAAGTGTCCCGGAAACCTTTGACCGGGAGTTATCGACCTATCTATACTCGAAGCAGTACTTCGGGACCTATAAGTTAACCATGGATAATTATCGGGAACTCATCCGTTTCTGTCAGGAGAAAAGCATTAAGGTTACCGCCTATATTTCTCCTGCGCATGCTACCTTGTGGGAAGCTATTAAGATTGCTGGGTTATGGACGGTCTTTGAGGAATGGAAAAAGGAGGTGTCCACTTTGACACCGGTATGGGATTTCTCAGGGTACACAGAAATAACTACGGAGCCTATTAGCGAAACCATGCAAAATTTTTGGGACAGTTCACACTATAAGAAGTCCGTAGGGAACCTGGTCATAGACCGGATGTTTAACCCCCAATCGGACAAGGTTCCGGTTGATTTCGGAATCTTGATCTCACCGGATAATATTGACGCACATTTGGCGAAGATACAGCGGGATCAAGCCGCTTGGGAGAAGAAAAACCCGGATGTCATGAATTACGTTGCGAGAATGAAACCATGATTGTATAAAAGGCACAAAAAATGCCCTAAACTCAGAGTGTATTAATTAAAAAATATTAATATTTAGAACGAAATTTTTATAATGTTGCCAAAGGTAAATTCAGCAGCGTGTCGAATCTAATCAGAGTGGAGTTTGAAACTCCGGAGGGAGAGGCCATAGATAAGATGCGGGCAAAATTTTTATGGAAAAAAACATTCCGTCACATTCTTTTAAACCTTGTGCTCGTCTTAATACTAATACTAAGTACTTCGACGACGGTCTGGGCAGCGAACAGCAATGTTTTACCGGAAATTGGTTCATTAATTCAACATCAATATGTGGACCCAGTTTCAGCCGAGGTATTAAATGCCCCGACTGTGGACGAGACGCTGAAACGGCTCGGAGATCCAAACACGTCGTATTTCTCCGCAGATGAATATCAGAACTTTTTGGGGAGTATTGATAAGAAATTTACGGGGATCGGGATCCATATTGACATGGAGGCTGAAGGGGTAAGAGTGGTATCCGTCATTTCCGGTTCATCGGCGGAGGAGGTTGGGCTTCAAGCAGGAGACTTGATTGTTCATGCAGCGGGCCAATCGTTAGCTGGTCTATCGTCGGAGGAAGCTGTGAACATTCTGCGGGGGCTTGAAGGCAGCACGGTCCGGATTAGCGTGCAGCGGGGGACGGAGACCAAAGTCTATACGGTTACACGTAGAGTAATTTCCGTACCAACGGTAACGGGAGAAGTATTGCACGGACACATCGGCTATATAGATTTAAATTCGTTTGGGAGTGATACAAAGACGGAATTCGAAACTGTAGTCAAACGCTTAAGAAGCCAAAAGGTAGATGGCTGGATTATAGATTTACGTGATAATGGAGGAGGATATTTGAGTTCGGTGTTTGACCTTGCGGGCTATTTCATAGGACCAAATGTTCTGGTTAGCGTTAAAGACCGAACAGGTAATGTTAAGCAATATGAAGCACAAGATCACGGCTTTACCCTGAGCCAACCGGTTATCTTTCTTATTAATGAATATAGCGCCAGTGCTTCGGAACTTTTAACGGCTGCGGTTAAAGATCATCAAAGGGGGATACTCGTAGGGACAACCACTTATGGAAAAGGGACGATCCAGAGCTTGTTCTCCCTTTCAAACGGGGACTTCCTCAAAATGACAGTTGGCCGCTTTTACTCCCCGCTTGGAAATCAGATCGATGAAGTTGGGGTTACTCCTGATGTAGAGATTATGCAAGCAGACTCACTAAAGGTAGCGGAACTGATGTTATTAGATGAAACTGAGGCACTGGCCAAGGCTAGAACAACGGCCTACTGGGAGGCCTGGGGGGAACTTGTAAATTCGCTGTCCGCCGACCGGCAATTAGAGGGTTACACTTATTATTATCCAAGTTATCGTAAAGTCAGTGAATTGGCGGCGATACCCCTTGATAAGAAGTTTAAGGTCTGCTTTAATGGTGCGGTTGATTGGCAAAGCGTAAATAGCGCGAGCGTAGAGCTGATTGACGCCAAAACGGGCAAAAGAATACCAACACAGTTTAAAACCCTTGGACCATCTGAGGTACAAGTTATTCCGAACGTGACCTTGAACCCCAATACTACCTATTGGCTGGTCATTCATCCTGCGATCCATGATGTTAAAGGATTTGGGATGTCTGAAGGCGTTGTGGCAATTGCACATACGATCGAGGGGATAGATGGCAGTTATTTCGACAAATCAGTCCATTGAGCTTCAAGAACACGCCAGGTGATACAAAACTGAAGGCTAACGAGATCCGGGTATATACATTCATTACTTTTTCGGTCCCTTAATCAGTTACTGCAAGGGTCCAAAATAAATATAAAATTTTAAATTTTAGCGGAAAATTTTCATGTATTGGATATTCTTTGCAGGATTATCATTTAAGATGGCGAATTATTATATACTTAAGGCAAACCTATACACTATTTTTGAAAAAATGCTTCCTAATACAATGTTCCCAATAGTCCCCTATACCATAGAAGGTGGAAGTTGAAGAGGAGGCAAAAGTCTGAAAGAAATGCTTTCATGACGTTTTGTGCCTCAAGAAAGGAGTGTTTATTATTATGAATAAAAGAACAAAACACTGGTTGTTAAAGGGTTGTTTGGCAGCAGCAGTTGCGTTATCAACAACCCTCGTCCCTATAGTAACGAATGCTGCTTTGTCCAATGTAACCAGAATTGGTGGCTTTGACAAATTTGAGACAGCAGCCCTTATGGCTCAAAAAGGATGGGCGGGAACCAGTGATAATGTTGTTCTTTCTGCAGGTATGAATTACAATCTGGTGGACGCCCTTGCAGCGGGACCATTAGCCGCTAAACTAAATGCCCCAATTATTTTAACAGATGGAGGTCAAAGTCTGAATTCCTTTGCTAAAGCTGAGTTACAGCGTCTCAAACCTAAAAAGGTCTATCTAACGAGCGGCACAGCAGTGATTAAGCCCGCGGTTATTGAAGAACTTAAAGCTATGGGCATTACACCGGTTCCACTTGGTGGATATGATCAATACGAGACGTCCGTCAACATTGCTAAAGAACTGGCCAATCAGGGAGTCGATATTTCGCGAGTCGTACTTACGGGAGGGTGGGCAAGCCCAGTAGATGCGCTGTCCATTTCTTCGATTGCAGCGGCAAATGAAATACCGATCTTAACTACGACCAAGGGTCAACTTCCTGCCTCAGTTAAAACATACCTTGACAGCATCAAGGCTAAGGTCACTGATTCTTATGTGATTGGCGGAACAGCCGTGGTGGCCGATGCTGTCAAAGACCAATTACCTGGTAAAATTAGCAGATACGCTGGGCTAACGAAGTATGACACCAACGTTCAAGTATTAAAGAATTTTGCAAAAGAATATAGGAACGACAAAGTGTTTGTTGCTAACGGAGAATCCTTGGTTGATGCCTTGGCGGGTGTTCCTCTTGCCGCTGCAGAAACGTCTCCTGTTGTTCTCGTGAGTCAACAGATCGATAATGCAACAAGAGAATTCGTAAAGCTGAATATGTCGACCGATGACATGGTTGTTCTAGGCGGCGTAGCTGCTGTATCTGCAGCTGGAATGAACGCATTGACCTCCGCCGTTTCGTATGCTACAGACAATTCCACAGTAGGGGCAACAGACGCTGCTAAACCGCTTGTATTAACGGATAACGTCAAGCTTACGGGTAATAATGTAACAATGAAAAATACTGTAGCGAATTACAGTGTTTATGTCAGGGGAAATAACATAACCCTGAGCAACCTCACGGTAAAAGGGACGGTTTTTGTGGATCCCGGTGATACCGGATCAGCAACATTAGACGGTGTTACCGCCGGTAATATTGTTATCCTCTCCGGAGCCCCACACAGTATTATTATTACGAATTCCACGTCGGGACAGATAACAGTTAGTTCTGATGGTAATACAAATGTAGTGTTTAACTCTGTAACTACCAATGGCGTGACTGTGCAAACTTATGAAGTATATGAAACAGATGAAGAGGGTAATCAGGTTAAAGTAGGTACAATCTCCATTACTAACGGAACAGGCAATGATCTCGGCACCATGACTATTACGGGTGAGCCCGGTGAATCTACGGACGTGAACTTGAATGGCGAATTCAGCCAACCCATTTCTGTTGAAGGACAGGGTGACGTTACTATTAATACACCCGCCGGTACAGTAATTTCCAGCATTACAACCAGTGCAAATAATTTAACATTAGGCGGATCAGGAACGTATACAGAAGTAGTAGCACAGGGAGGTACTCTGACAGCCGCACAAGGTACTGCACTTCCATCCGTTACGGTTACAGCAACAATACCTACTCAGACAGTTACCTTAGCCGGAAATATTACGAATGTAACACAGAATCAAGGGAATGTAACTTTAGTAACAGGGACTACGGTGGCAAACATGACTACTACGAGTGGTGGCACGATTATTGTTCCACAGGGTTCCAGTATTGGGAATTTAGATTCCACAGGTCCGGCTCCTGCCGTTGGTGGTGGCGGAACTGTTAACGGCGAGACTACCCCAGCTACACCCGGTGATATTCCCGGCGGTGGTGGCGGTGGTG
>NZ_JCAIJG010000014.1:0-4697 GCF_059735615.1 Desulfosporosinus sp. Tol-M2 | reverse complement strand
ATAATTACATAAACCACCCTTCGTAAGAACTTGGGGGCAAAACCTTTTCAGACCTAAACTTTAATAGGGGTTATTATAAAAATATATCCATACAGCAATAATCATTATCAACACAATTACAGAAAATATTGATAAAGGTTTGTTTTTGTTCTTTATCCCATAGATTATGCCAATAATTGAGGCTATCGTAAGAGCTATGCCAAGTACCATAACCTATTGCTCCCTTCGATTTTTTAGCCACCCTTTTGGCTTATTTAATGTGTTCCGGTAATTTCACCGATAATTTAAGTTACGCCAAAATAAACAAAGAGTACGCTAATCGCTAGGCAAGTAAGAAACAAGATAGATCTTTCCTTATGTTTTACAACTGCTGCTATATCAGATTCGTTCTCATTATCGCATACTAATGATTTACTTATATACCTGTATATATTTAACTACAATACCCTCTGGATTATCGATTTTAATGAGGAACTACTATTTCTGCAGCTACCCAGAAAATAATCAATAGTCCAATCGGAATGGATAACAGTGTCAATAGAGTCCTGTCCTTGTTTTTCATTATTGATATAAGCCCCATTATAAATCCGACAACACCAAATACTGCAATAAACGGAGTCGGAAAGGGAAGTCTGATTATCGCTAGATTAATCAACTTTAAAGCCATAAATATTATGAAAATTAGAGTTAAAATAGCTGCCCATTTTCCGGCCGTTGTTTTTGACCAAAGCTGAATTTTCATGATTCATTCCTCCTTTATTACTTTTCATAATAAAAATCTTCGTTTGGTAATTTGCCACCTATCGATCCAGGCGACAATCAAGAAATCCCCCTCTAGGTCAGTTTATATTTTTATGATAACCACCTTTTTAACTGAAAGAGAAATTATCAATTATTTAATATCTCTTTCATAACCTCTTCCACTTCCTCCAAAATAAAAGACGCAAATAATCTGTGATTTTCCTGATCCAAAATTCGAAAGTGCCGTGAGAACATATTCTGCTGAATGCAATAGCCGTTCTGATTGGATATTGTTTTCCACCAAACCTTGCCTCCCCATGTTTTGGGATAGTCGACATTAACATCCTTGAACGCTAATGCAATAATGATGTCCGTCAAATCTCCACCCGTCGCATCCTGTAAAATAATGCTGTTCGAAAAAATACTTGCCAAGGCAACTGAACCGGTCCAACCCAAGCTTTTTCTGTCTTTTTCTATCTCGATTAAGGTCTTTTTGGAAATTCCCAGAATAGCCGCCATTTTATCCTGAGTCAATCCGTACTCTGTTCGGATTAGTTTAAGTTTTTCATCCATAAATTTTATAAAATCTTTTTTGTTCATTTCACTATTCCTCAAGATAAACTAATTATTTATAGTGTAATTTTACACCTTTTGTATATACTTTTCAATATATATTCTTAAAATCCTGGAAAAATTAAATTACTATACTAATACTTTTATCTATTTTTGAACAAATAAAAAACCGCCAGTCAAGAAGTAATGACCCAACTGGCGAACGTTCCTGACTATATTCTTATATTCACATATTCCAGTAACTTACCTGACTGCTCATTCTGAACGTAATGTGCTGTCTTTTCTCTTGACGCTCTGAATCTATTTAAAATATTTCTGATTATAGAAGGGGGGCCGTTCCCCCCAAATCTCCTACACAATTTTGCGAATATCCTTTTACCCTTACAGGGTACCCCCCATAATTTCGCGCATTTGTGTACCCCCGGGGGGTTAGAATTATTTCCCAAAATTAGGATTTGTCGACTATCACTCAGTCAGTTGTTACTCGCCTCGATACCAAGCCGTTTAAGCTCGTCAAGGTGGGCCCGCATTTTCTGAAGTTCCTCTGGGGAGTGTCCCTTCCAGTCCAAGACTTCTCCCACTACTCTAAGTGGCTGCCTTGTGCGGTAGGACCTCGTTGGGTTCCCTGGGAACTTTTTATCCGTCAGATTGGGGTCATCCTCGATGGTGCCGGTGGGCTCCACACAATAGATACGACCACGTGCGTCTCCCACCGCAAGTTCAGATCCCCATATAGCCGCATCGAGTGTTGCGGTCAGATAAACGTAGTTGGCCTTCTTCCGCTCGCCATAGTTAGAGCTATAACCGGGTTCCAACAAGTCCCCCTGCTTCAAGTCGGCTTTTGTGCCATGGTAGAATGGTCCGGAGTCCAAGGATCCGTTGCCCTGCGATAGTGTAGTCATTCTATAACTTCCTCTTTTTTAATTCCGTCAGTGTCATGACTAATAAACATTCAAGAATATTCGAGTCATGTTTGTTAGTTTATTACACAACCATTTTATCAATGATGTAAATACCCGGCGCAGGCCATTAAGTCAGAACCCCGTACCGGCGGGGAACATTTTTACTTTGCTCATTTTACCCACCAGCTTAGCAGGATCACCCCCGCCTGTGCGGGGAACATGGATGCCCTGTCGCTCCTGGAAATCGCCTCTAAACATTTCCACATCCTTCCTTCATTTCCTCCTAAATTAGCGAAAATAATCCAAGAAATACCTAAAAAGGGCAGGCCATTACAAAATGATCTAACGAAAAAAGAAAGAGGAGAGTAAAATTAGCTCGCAGTATTACTGAATTAACTCTCCTCCAGATTTCCGAAAACCAAAATAATGAATTTGGAACAAATCAAATCCCCGGTTATATTTTTTCCTTCAGACCTCTCGTTAAAAAATCAATCACCTTATTTTTATACACTTCATGCGTATCCGGATCCCTAGCAGCAAACTCACTCAGTTCCCACTTCAGTTCCTTGAATGTTCTGTCCAGGCTTTCGAATAAAAAGGCAAGTTTATTGGCGGATGCCTTGATATATGCGGCAGTAAGGTTATTACCCATCCTTTGGACAGCCTCGTATGATGTGCTTTTCTTGATCGAGATCAATTCCAACTGCAGTCTCCCGCTCTTCGACTCCAACTCCGATTGGGACTTACTTAACTCCTCGGCCTTAGTTTTCAGATTGTCGCGCTCCGTAGCTAGCCGGGTTATTTGACTCCCTTGTTCATCCAGAGCTTTCCGGAGGTCCGTTTTTTCCTGAAGGGCCTGGTCCCGTTCCTTAATGGCCTGGCTCCGCTCACTAATTGCCTTTTGCAGTTCACGGGTAGACATGCTTTCGACATCAATCTCCGCAATGAACTGCGCCCGTTCTCCTTCCGGGACTCCTAAGAGGATAAACGCCTGGGTACAATTATAATTAGGCAGCTCTTGCACAAGCGCGCCGACGTCAAGGGATGCGGACTGCCGGGTCCCGTAGGCATCGAAGACGCGCATTAATTTTTCGGCTGTTTTCTGGGAGTAGCTGACCGACTCTTCCAACCACTTGCCCCATTCCCCATACGGAAGCAGATCCTTAGCCTCTTTCAGACGACGGCCAATCTCAATGGCAGCGGCAAGGAGGACTTTCCCGGTCTGGTCCCTGATCGTGTTTATTTCAGCCGCTATGACGGGCGGCGTTCGGTCTGTGATCAAGTCATCCATAATAGTATCCTGTCCTTTCTGTTACTTCATTACAGAATATGTGGTCAAGCTAACAAGTGTGATAAACCGCGTAGCAACAGCCAGTTCGAATCTGGGACTGGCTGTTGCTACGATACATGCTCTCTTTAAAGGGTTAACCAAATTAAATTTGCAGAAATCTTTCGTCACTTTCTTTAGTTTTGCGGGTAAAAAAAGCTCCGGCAAATTATCCTTTGCTGGAGCCTTTCAAAATGCCTTTCATAGAAACACTTTCCACAGAATAGGCAACATCTTTTCTGCACTCTTCGCAGATTGTCTCTTAGGAATCAACGAGCAGAGAATCACTCAATTTTTCTACAAATTTCATAAACTCGAATATCTCTTCCATTAGAGCTTTGGTCATCGAATCTATGCCCTTTGCTAAATGCTCTATCTTGCGCCAACGAAGTTCGGAGCCGTCATATCCTCACCCCATCTCTCACAATACGTTCCTGCATAGATTCTTGAGCGAATTCAAACTGTATAAAGTCTAGAGGAATTGGTTCTGCAATATTTTCGGCAATCCTATAGGCCTTAAAATAATTTTCCTCCATTAATCCTTTTACAGCTATGTCAATCTCTGTTCGATCCCTATCCTCATATCTGCCCGGTTCCAGATGGGCAATTCAGGAGGACACTTCTCCGGCTCCGACAAAGAACAAATATTATATTCAGGCCTGCCCATACTTTGTTATCCCAGAGTGACCCTGCTATCCAGAGCCACGATTCTGTCAGCATCCGCCAATAAGGGATTGATATCCATTTCCACTATGGACGGGTTGGCCAGGACCAGCTGCATAAAACAGGTCAGACTATCGGTGAGTAGCTCCAAATTTGCGGCGGTGCCGCCTCTGGCTCCGGCCAGGATTTTGCTGATCTTTGTTTCGTTAATCAGCACGCTTATTTCATCCCTGCTCAAAGGCGGGATGCGTAGCGTAACGTCGTTCAGTATTTCGGTAAAGACGCCACCGGCGCCAAAGGCCAGAACAGGGCCGAACTGCGGATCTTTTTTGCATCCGAGCAGTAGTTCCGTTCCCTTGGGCAGGTACTCCTGAATAAGTACGCCGTCGATTTGCGCGCCGGGCTGCTTATGATTTATTTCCTTGTACATCTCTGTGAAAGCTTCTTTAAGTTGCCGGGAGTTGCCGATATTGAGCCGCACCCCCCCGACA
>NZ_JCAIJG010000049.1:0-36886 GCF_059735615.1 Desulfosporosinus sp. Tol-M2 | reverse complement strand
ACGTGCCCTGTTCAAAAATAATGCAATATTCCAATTTCCCAGCATATAATAAGCAAACAACGAATATTTGGACAATGGCGTCCTTGAGATTAAGTAGCTATTTCTTACATAGCTATTCTAAATCCAAGACGTTTTTTTGTTCGGGAGGTACAAATTTATGTGTGGAATTGTAGGCTGGACAGATTTTTCCCGGAATCTAAATATGGAAACTCCTGTTTTGGAGAACATGACCAACAGGCTTATCCCCCGCGGTCCGGATGCTGCAGGTTATTGGTTTTCCGAACATACTGCTTTCGGCCATCGCCGGCTGGTAGTAGTAGATCCTCAAGGGGGACAGCAACCAATGATCCGCCGAACAAGGAACAATACTTATGTACTGGTTTATAACGGGGAATTATACAATACCAGTGATGTCCGCCAAGAGTTAATTTCCCTTGGTCATACCTTCGAGGGATGGTCTGATACGGAAGTATTGCTCCAGTCTTATATAGAATGGGGCGAAAGATGTCTCCGGAAGTTCAATGGAATCTTTGCCTTTGCTATCTGGGACGAGCAAAAAAATCGATTATTTTTAGCCCGAGACCGCATCGGCGTCAAACCATTATTCTATAGTCAGCGGGGAAGCTCTTTTCTCTTTGCTTCAGAGATTAAAGCCCTTCTGGCTCATCCCCTGGTTTCATCTACCATTAACAGGGAAGGTTTAACTGAGATTTTTGTCATGGGTCCCGCTCGTACCCCTGGTCATGGAGTATTTGCCCAAATTTCCGAGTTGAAGCCCGGTTACAGTATGACTGTAGATCACAACGGTATTCATATCCGGCAGTATTGGTCTTTAGTCAGCCGGCCGCACCTGGAATCTTTGGCAGAGACAGTGTGCTCGGTCAGAGAGTTAGTTCTTGATGCCATTAAACGTCAGCTTGTCTCCGATGTTCCCCTCTGCACTCTCTTATCGGGGGGCTTGGATTCGAGCGCCATTACCGCCATTGCAGCAAATATCTATCAAAAGGAAGGGCTGGAGCCCTTACGAACTTTTTCCATAGATTACGTGGGCAATGAAAAATATTTTCGGGCCAATGAATTTCAGCCCAATCCCGATGCTCCTTGGGTAAAAATTGTTTCAGACGCCTTTCATACCAAGCACGATTTTATGTTCATCGATACTCCCCAGTTGGTAGATTCCTTGTTTCCTGCAGTCTTGGCGCGGGATTTACCGGGCATGACCGATGTGGATTCTTCCCTTTTTCTCTTTAGCTGCGAAATAAAAAAACAGGCGACTGTCGCCTTGTCCGGAGAAGGAGCGGATGAGGTTTTTGGAGGATATCCCTGGTTTTACAACCAGGAACCATCCGAGCTTCAGACTTTCCCCTGGACACGCCGGGCCGAGGAACGCTTCCGGCTTTATTCCCCCGAATTATTGGAGTTAATCAAACCGGAGAAGTACTTAGCTGAGCGTTTCCAGGAAGCCTTGGCTGAAGTCCCCCGTTTGGCTGGAGAAGCACCTGACGATGCCAAAATGCGGGAGATGTTTTATTTGAATTTAACCCGCTGGATGCCTACTTTGTTGGATCGGAAAGACCGAATGAGTATGGCCACCGGCTTGGAATTACGTGTTCCCTATACCGACCATAGATTGGTCGAATATCTCTGGAATATCCCCTGGCAGCAGAAATACTGTCAAAACAGGGAAAAAGGCCTCTTAAGAAAGGCTTTGGCCGGTGTTCTGCCCGAAGATGTCCTCTGGCGAAAGAAGAGTCCTTATCCCAAAACTCATAATCCGGCTTACCTCGAAGCAATCCGGCGCTTATTTTTACGAATTCTGGATAACAAGGATTCTCCTTTGCTTCCCTTTATTAAGAAGACTGCCCTCCAGGACTTTGCCCAAGCGATAACACCCGATACCAATATCCCCTGGTTCGGACAATTGCTGAATGCGCCCCAGCTTTTGGCCTATTTTATCCAGGTAGATTATTGGTTAATGGAATATGATGTCAGCATTGAGTTATAAATAATTACCTGCATAACAGCCTTTGACTTACAATATCCGAGAATATTTCCATCCCATTTGTTTGGGCAATATGAAGCACACCTGAATATTGGGTGCCTTCCGGCATAATTGAGGTTAAAATATTCTCTCTGTTGAGAACGTAATCAGGATGAAACACCACATCTTTTTTCCCCTCAAAAATAGCCGCGTAAAAAATACCCGTTTCTACCAGATCCTGAAAAAAGTGGCTGCCGTATGATAGTTCAGGCATAAACCCTTCCTGGGAAGATACCTCACAAATCACCGCCATGTTGCAAAGCTCGGTGAAATGTACAGGTACTCCCAAAGAGGGTGTTGTCGTTCCCCATCTGCCCGGCCCCATCAGCAGGGCATTTTTTCCTTTTAGTGCTTTGTTGATCAGGCCAATCTGTCTGGCCACGGAATACTTTGACTGGTTATCCAGTTGGAGATAAGGCCGTGGATGAACAAAAACAACATAATCAATGGGCAGACGAACATTCCCTCCCATAAAGTTTCCTTGAGAGGAGAAAAAACAATCCTGATTACTTTCCAGCTTGGGGATTTCTACCGATTTTCCCAAACCCCTGGTCTGCAAAGGCCGGCACTGTAATAGATTGACCTTAAACCTTTTGTTTTTCGTAAAATTAACAGTAAATTCGATATCCACTGGATACTCATAAACCTTAGACAAGAGAGCCAGCATTTCTCTCATAAACCTGGGAAAATCAGTATCCTTCAACATGGTTTCAAAATCAATGAGATAAGGCGTTTTTATCTTAGAATATCCCATCTGACGCAGATAGTTGATTGTCCCGTAATCAATACTGACCAACAGATTTTTATCTACTTTCAAATCATAAGTAAGGATTTCTTCTAGTTTTTCGCTTGTTAAGACATTGCTTTTTAAAGAGAGCAGATCCACAAGACGCTGGGAGAATTTATTCCGGTCTTCATAATCGACTAAGGGCAAGCGTAAGGGATCGTCCAGGGTCACAATTTTAGCATAATCCCCCACCGTTCTGTCCACTGCTCTCGTACCAAGACCAAGGACAAGACGAAGCACTCCTGCCTCCATATCTATGTTTTTATCCCATAGATAAATATTCGTAGAATTCCCCACCCCTGCCGCATGGGGAAAGAAGCTTTCCTGATAATTATCTCCGGAGACGCGCTGAACCAGAATAGCCATCTGCTCGTCTTTATTAAAAAGTCCTCTGTTCATTCGATAGGCAAGGGCGTCCTCGTTCATTGTGCTGGCATAAACATTACGCACAGCCTGTTCGAAAGCTTTATATCGTTCTTCAGGAGTTCCCTGGTTAACACAAAAAAAGCTTTCATATTTGCCTGCAAAAGCGTTGCCGAAATTATCCTCCAGCAAGGAGCTGGAACGCACAATTATAGGGGATTGCCCGAAATACTCCAGCATCTGTACAAATTTCTCCTGAATATTCTCAGAAAATTCTCCCTTCAGAATCTTTTCTTTTAACTCAGGAGCATATTGAAAATACCCTTCTGCCGTTTTCTGTTTGGTGCGCAATTCCCACCAACCGTTTTGGACAATATAGGTATAGAAAACATCTGATCCAATATAGTAGGAATCATGAGGCTCCAGAATAGGTTTGAAGCGGTCTTTGCCTTCCTCCTCCAGAATTTTTCTGGCCACAAGCATACCCACGCTTTTTCCCCCGATAAAACCTGTTCCAACCTCTCTGGCTGCTATTTTCAGAATATCCTTTAAGGTAAAATAACGGTCACATAACTCAAACATCCTGGACTCACTGCCGATCAGCATGGACATGAGCTGCCTTTTTATTTTGTTCTGTTCTTGCGGAGCCAAAGCGAGTGCTTCCTTAGCCTGATGAAAAACAACATCCCAATGATCCAGTTTTTCCTCACTGCGGCTGATGCTGGAAAACAACTCGGCGGCTTCGGAACTCGCGGTAATACAGACCGTATCCTGCCCTTGAATAAGATGAGGGAGAAACATGGTGGGAGAATAACGCTGCCAAACCTTAAGGGAATGAATATAATATTTATCGTTAACCTGGTATAAATCCAACAAAAGCTGGGTTGTTTCACGAATACCCGCGATAGTGCTGTTGGTATGAACATTACGGATAATAGCAAAATAAGCTATGGTGTCCAGGGCGAACAGGAAAGGACAGGTTACTTTAAAAAAGTTGCCAATCATTAAGTCGGAATACCAATATTTCAGTAAATCCGTTAGACAGTCAAAAACATAAAAAGCCATTCGGCCCTCCAGTTCAATCAGATCGTGAACAGCTATGGCCAAACTTTCAAAACCTTTTTGAGCTTCAAGCTGATAGATTTTGACATGCGGACTATCCTGCAACAGTGCTTCATGGAGGCCAAAACGGACATAGATCAGCTTTCTCCCATCCAACTGAGCTTGGGTAACATAAGGTTCAACCATGATTTTGTAATCAGCTACGGAATCAACTTGCCAAACCACATTATCTCCCAGGCGGAGGTGGTCGACCATCTGATCGAACCCTTTTAACCCTGAACTTATTTTATCGTGTATTCCCATTCCGAGCACCTCAGTTTCTATATTTCCACGACCCCTTCAAAGACCTTTTCGGGTTTTCCGGTCATATACACCGTTTCATCAGTATATTTCACCACCAGATCGCCTCCCCTGAGTTTGACTGTAATAAACTCTTCTTTATTACAGTAGCCGTTAAGCACTGCGGCTGCCGCAGCAGCGCAGGCACTGGTTCCGGCTGCCATGGTTTCCCCGCTTCCCCGTTCCCACACCCGCATTTTAAGGGTATTTTTGTCAATAACCGTTACGAATTCCACGTTCACTCGTTCCGGAAATATTGGTGAATATTCGAAGGCCGGACCTTCTATCTCCATCTTAATGCTTTCCAGACTGTCTTCAAAGACAACACAATGCGGATTTCCCATGGACATACAGGTTATGCGGTAGTCCCGGCCATCAATCGTCACAGGCTGATTCACAATCTCCCGGCCTGGCATTTTAACCGGAATGTTCTCGGGCTTAAGCTCCGCCGGTCCCATATCTACACACACTGAATTCACCAATTCATCCCGGATATAAAGTTTGAGTTTTTTGATCCCGCTGAGGGTTTCGATGGCAATCTGATCTTTATCCGTGAGCTGTTTGTCATAGAGGTATTTTCCGATGCAAGTAAGCGCATTGCCACTCATTTTGCCTTCGCTGCCATCTAAATTAAACATCCGCATTTTAGCCTCAGCCTTATCTGACGGACAAATCAGCACAATTCCATCACCGCCAATGCCATAATACCTGTCGGATAAATACACACTCAAGGATTCCGGGCTAACCACATTCTGGTGGAAACAATCAAAATAGATGTAGTCGTTGCCGCAGGACTGCATTTTGGTGAAGTTGAGCTTCAGACGTTCACTTCTCATATTATTAATATCCACCAACTCGGTGCTGTTCTGAGAGTAGCGGCTTTTCAAACTATTGGCCAGGGCATTGGCAGTATCCAAGGAGGTCAGGCAGGGAATCGCCGTTTCCACCGCCTTACGGCGGATTTTCACGCTATCCCGGCTGGGCAGCCTGCCCTTGGAAGACGTAGAAATAATATAATTGATTTTACCGCTTTCCAGCAGGGTTTGAATATTATCGTGATCTGCTTCATGAATCTTCTTAACGGGAATTACTTGCAGACCAGCTTTTTCCAAAATCCTGGCCGTTCCGCGGGTAGCATAAAGAGTAAAACCCAACTTGGCATATTTCTTGACAATATCGACAATCTCCAATTTATCGCTGTCGCGTACCGTTATCAGCACTCCGCCCTGCTTGACCATCTGATAGCCGGCTGCCACCAATCCCTTATAAAGTGCTTCAGCCAAGGATTTGCCAATGCCCAGCACTTCACCCGTAGACTTCATCTCCGGACCCAGATGCACATCCACATCAATGAGTTTTTCAAATGAAAAAACCGGTACCTTCACGGCTATATAAGGTGGTGTTTTATATAGCCCCGTCCCATAACCCATCGCTCTTAATTTTTCCCCCAGCATGGCTCTGGTTGCCAGATCGACCATCGGCACCCCGGTAACTTTACTGATATAGGGAATAGTGCGGGAAGAACGGGGATTGACTTCAATCACATATATTTCTCCGGTGTGAATGACATACTGAATATTGATCAGCCCTTGGGTGTTCAAGGCCAGGGCCAGTTTTTGGGAATAAGCAATTACCCGTTCGGTCAGCTCCCCGCTTAAATTCCAGGCCGGATAAACCGCAATAGAATCCCCGGAATGGATGCCGGCCCGTTCGATATGCTCCATAATACCGGGGATGAGAACATCCTCGCCGTCACAGATAGCATCAACCTCTATTTCAATACCCGTAAGATATTTGTCGATCAGCACCGGATTCTCAATGTTGTTAGTAAGAATGATCGCCATATATTCGCGGATATCATCATCACTGAAGGCAATAATCATATTTTGACCGCCAAGCACATAGGAAGGTCGCATCAAGACCGGATAGCCCAGCTTATTGGCTGCTTGCAGCGCTTCATCCTTGTTCATCACGGTATGTCCTTGCGGACGTTTAATGGACAATCTTTCCAGTAAGGCATCAAAACGTTCTCTATCCTCGGCCGCATCGATGCTGTCGGCCGGCGTACCCAAGATCCGAACTCCCTGGGCCTCCAGGAACTTGGTCAGCTTGATGGCCGTCTGTCCGCCAAAAGCGACTACTACCCCGTAAGGCTGCTCCGTATGAATCACATTCAGAACATCCTCACTGGTCAGAGGTTCAAAATACAAGCGGTCAGCCGTATCAAAGTCGGTTGACACAGTTTCCGGGTTGTTGTTGACGATAACTACCTCATAGCCTGCTTTTTTCAGGGCCCACACACAGTGCACGGAAGCATAATCAAACTCTATACCCTGGCCAATCCGGATAGGTCCTGAACCAAAGACAATAATCGTTTTCCTTCCGCTATTTCGGCCTTTGATAAACTGCTCGGCCTCATTGACCTGGTCATAGGTCGAGTAAAAATACGGCGTCTCAGCTTCAAATTCAGCAGCACAAGTATCCACCATTTTATATGAAGCCCGAAGCGGCTGCTCAATCTTGCAGCCGGAAAGCCTCTCAATGACTTTATCCGGATACCCCAGCGTTTTCGCTCTTTGATACAGTTCTTGGGTTAAAGGCCCGCCGGCAAATTCTTTTTCCAGTATGGTAAGATGAGCAAGCTTATTTAGAAACCAGAGGTCAATCTGGGTGACTTCATTAATTGACTCACAGGAAACGCCCCGTTTGAGTGCTTCAAAGATTACGAAAAGACGTTCATCGTCACACACTGCGAGCAGCTGTTCAATCTGCGTATCGGTTAATTTTTTTAGTTTGGGCAGGTTAAGACTGTCCAGGGATATTTCTGCTCCCCGTACCGCTTTCATGATGGCCTGCTCAAAGCTCGTGCCAATGGCCATGACTTCACCCGTCGCTTTCATCTGCGTGCCAAGCGTACGCTTGGCATAAACAAATTTATCAAACGGCCACTTAGGGAGTTTTACCACCACGTAATCGAGGGCCGGTTCAAAACAAGCACAGGTCTTGCCTGTCACTGCGTTTTTGATCTCATCAAGCGTATAACCAATGGCAATTTTGGCAGCTACCTTCGCTATGGGGTACCCCGTCGCCTTTGAGGCAAGCGCAGAGGAGCGGGACACCCTCGGGTTCACTTCAATAACTGCATACTCGAAACTGTGGGGATGAAGTGCAAACTGACAATTGCAGCCGCCCTCGACGCCCAGCGCTGTGATGATATTAAGCGACGCCGAACGCAGCATTTGATACTCCTTATCGGAAAGTGTCACCGCAGGAGCAATGACAATGCTGTCCCCTGTATGCACACCGACCGGATCGAAATTCTCCATGCTGCAAACCGTGATCACATTGCCCACATGGTCACGCATTACTTCAAATTCGATCTCCTTCCAACCGGAGATGCATTTTTCAATCAAGACTTGCGTGATCGGAGAAAGCCGCAAGCCGTTGGCGGCAATCTGGCGCAGTTCCTCTTCGTTATAGACAATACCCCCGCCGCTGCCACCGAGCGTAAAGGCCGGGCGAACAATAACGGGATAAGCTATCTCTTGGGCAAATGTGAGTGCCGCAGGGACATCGTTAACGACCAATGAGGGGATGACCGGCTCGTCAATACTTAACATGGTATCCTTAAACATTTGCCTGTCTTCAGCCTTATCAATGGTCTCAGGATTAGCGCCCAACAAGCGCACGCCATGTTTCTCCAAAAAGCCCTCTTTGGCCAGCTGCATAGAAAGTGTTAGGCCGGTTTGCCCCCCCAGAGTTGATAAAACGCTATCCGGGCATTCCTTAACAATGATCCTTTTAATGGTCTCAACCGTCAAAGGCTCAATATAGATTTGATCAGCCATGACGTTGTCGGTCATAATTGTCGCGGGATTCGAGTTCACTAAAACTACCTCTAAACCCTCTTCTTTGAGTGCGCGGCACGCTTGCGTTCCTGCATAATCGAATTCCGCGGCTTGCCCAATAACGATTGGTCCCGACCCAATGACGAGAACCTTCTTAATCTCCCGGTTTAGCGGCATTTATTTCACTCCCCCCATAAGGTCAATAAATCGATCAAATAAAAAGTTGGTATCTTTTGGTCCTGCAGAGGCCTCGGGATGAAACTGAGCCGAGAAAGCAGGCATATTCTGATATTCAATACCTTCGCACGTTCCATCATTGGCATTCAGATGACTTAAGCGGGCATGGGCCGGCAGGCTGTCGGCCACAACCGCATAGCCATGATTTTGGCTGGTAATGTAGACTCTGCCCGTTTTCAGATCTTTGACCGGCTGGTTGGCACCCCGATGCCCGTATTTAAGTTTGGCGGTTTCTGCTCCCTGCGCCAAGGCCAGCAACTGATGGCCCAGGCAAATTCCAAAGATTGGTACCCCTGATTTCGCTAGCTTGGCCAGTTCCCCAATAATCTCTTTATTGTCGGCCGGATCGCCGGGCCCGTTGGAAAGCATAACCCCATCCGGTCTAAAATTTAGAATTTCTGCCGTAGCGGTGTCCGCCGGCACAGTAATGACCTCACAGCCGCGTTTGAGCAGCTCCCGGCGAATATTTTCCTTAGCCCCAAAATCCCATAAGACTACCTTGTATCCTCCCGGTACTCCTTTGGAGACCGAAATCTCCCTGGTACCAACTGTTTGCACCGCATCAATAATTCTGTAATTCTTAATTTCTGCCAATACTTGATCCAGATCAGCCAACGTGGTGGTAATCTTGGCATTCATCACCCCAACTTCCCGGATGATCTTGGTTAGTTCCCGCGTATCAATTCCATAAACCCCCACAATATTATGCTCCCTTAAAAAAGTATCAAGCTCACCCACACTGCGGAAGTTGGATGGAACTTGACACCATTCTCGGACAATATAGGCTTTTAAATAGAGAGAAGAACTTTCAAAGTCGGAGGGAATGATACCATAGTTACCTATCAAGGGAAAAGTCTGAACCACGATCTGCCCATAATAGCTCGGATCAGTCAAGGTTTCCAGATATCCGGTCATCCCGGTGGTAAAGACAATCTCTCCGACTACCTCCCCTGCCGCCCCGAAAGTTTTTCCTTTGAAAACTTGCCCATTTTCCAGGACAATATAAATGCTTTGCTGCATTCCGGTCCCTCCGTTATTCTTGCTGCCCTCCGGCAGCTTATTATCTCATCAAGTATAACAAATGATCCAACTGCATCCTTCTTTATTATTAACTCTCATAGGTGTTCAAAATACTTTCCGCCACTTCTCTTTTGCTAACCCGTCTGTCCATCGCTTGTTTTTCAATATACCTGTGCGCCTGCGGCTCAGTAAGGTTTAAATATTGGATAAGTGTGCATTTTGCCCTATCCACCAAGCGAATATCTTCAATCTTCTGCTGCAATTTGGCATTCTCATGCTGAAGACCCAGAATCCTCCTCCTGGAAGCGGCCATTAGCTTCAAAGACTGAAAGAACATTGCTCGGCTGAGAGGTTTAGGCAGCACAAACACTCCATAATTCTCTACTTTGGCGGAGACATCGTCCGCCATTTCCGATCTAACAATCAGAATCACTCCTGCCATGGAAACTTCCGTCACCATCAAGGATAATTCTTCGCCGGATTCATCGCGTAGTGGAGCATTAATGACCACTAATTCAAAATCTTTCTGATTTAACAGCCTGCGGGCTTCGCCGCCACTTTGGACGGTAGTGATTTTGGAAAAATCATGTGCTATCAAGAATTCTGATAAAAAATCTTTCCCTTTAGCAGTGCTTGAAACAACCAGCACACTATCCATAACACCACCACCTTTCCTCTACTCATGATTACAAGTACTAGACTTTTAAAAAATACTTTTCTTTTTCAAATTGCTCTTTGTTCTCCGCTTGGGTATAGCTGTTCCATTCTACCCGCTTACTGCTTAAAAATTTGTCAATTGTCTTGAGCGGCAAAACACGTTGGACAAAAGTACTCTTCTGCGCAAGCTCAATCGCCACGCCAAGGTTTTCAGGAATCAGGGTGAGGCTATTGATTTTAGCTGCATCAGCTTCATAAAGGTTAGCATCAAAGGCCGGGGTCAGCGGTATCTGCTTATTAATTCCGTCCATACCTGCCTGAATCACCAGGGCAAATGCCAGATAAGCATTGCAGGAGGGGTCAGGTGAACGCAGCTCCATGCGGCAGTATTCTGCTTCTGCGGCAGGAATGCGGATCAACTGGGAACGGTTTTGGTGGGACCAGGTGATATATTTTGGTGCTTCAAATCTCCCAAAGCGGGCATATGAATTGGCCAGGGGATTCAAAAACGCGGTCATCTCAGGGATCTTAGCCATTACCCCGGCGATAAATCTCTCAGGGACCTCTCCATGTTGTTTACTTCGGTTATTAAAAACATTTAGGCCATTCTTATAAAGCGAAATATTGATATGCAGACCGTTACCGCTTTTTTCCGGAAGGGGTTTGGGCATAAACGAGGCATGAAGGCCATTGCGGGCGGCGACCGTTTTGACCACGGATTTAAAAGTCATTAAATTATCGGCGGCCGTCAAGGCATCACTATACTGAAAATCAACTTCATTTTGGCCAGGCCCTTGCTCATGGTGAGAGCTTTCCGGTCTAATCCCCATCTCTTCCAGAATCAAACAAATTTCCCGCCGCACATTTTCTCCTTTGTCCATGGGAGCAATGTCACAATACCCTCCCGAATCATGCGGTATTGTAGTGGGTAAACCCTTCTCATCCATTTGGAAAAGATAGAACTCGCATTCCGCCCCTATCTTACAGTTATAACCAAAGACCTCAGCTTCCCTGATAGCCTTTCTGAGAATGTTTCTGCCATCTCCTTCAAAGGGAGCACCATCCGGGTGCTTGATGTCACAGAAGAAGCGCACCACGCGTCCTTGACTGGGTCTCCAGGGAAGAACAGAGAGCGTCACAGGATCAGGCACCAGAAATAAATCTGATTCTTCAACGTTCATAAAGCCACTGATCGTCGAAGCGTCAAAAGAAATACCATACTCGAAAGCTCTTGGTAATTCCTCGGGCATAATCGAGATATTTTTCTGGGTCCCAAAAATGTCACAAAAAGCCAGCCGGATAAATTTAACATCGTTTTCCTTGATAAATTCCAGCACTTCGGTCATGGTATGATTCATAGAGCTGCACCTCTTCCATTCCAGATTAAAAAAAGTTTGCTTCATTAAGGTGATATCTAAAGATGATATCTGAAGGTGATATCTGAATATTACAATGCCTAAATATCCTATTTACGGGTATAAAGTTGTCTATAAGGATTATGCGTGTTAGGCATTAACACATAAAATGTTTGACCCCATACATATTCTATATCTTCCCCAAAAATCTTGCAGAACTCTTCCAGATAGGGTTTGATTTCTGCCAAATCTTGCTTTGTTGCCTTTTCGGCCACAACCTGCCGGGGTAAATCCTTGGGCAGTTCCTCACAGCGCAAATAAATCTTGCCGCCATGCATGCCCGTGCCGCAAAAATGCCCCACCGGGGTCTTCTGAGCGCTGTGCAGCCCTAAGACAACAATAATTCCGCCGGCCTGATATTCGCCCAGAAAGCTGCCCGAGGTTTCCCCGACGATTAAAACCGGAATTTTTTCCTTGTAGGCTTTCATATGGATGCCCGCGCGGTATCCGGTGTTCCCTTGAACGTAAATCTTGCCGCCGCGCATGGCGTAACCTGTAGCGTCACCCGAAGAACCATGAATAACGATGGTCCCATCGTTCATGGTATCCCCGGTAGCATCCTGGGCATTGCCATGAACGGTAATACAGCAGCCATCCAGATAGGCGCCTAATACATTGCCGGGTATACCGTTGATCACTATCTCCTTGCTGCCCAGCCCACTGCCGATATAGCGTTGACCAATGCAATTATTGATCGTTATCTGACTGTCCGTCGCTAAACGGATTTGATTATTCAACTCCTGAAAGTGCATAGTTTTTGCATCAATCTTCACTTCACCTGCCTCCCAACATTTTTTCTCTTTCTACTCTGGAAAAAGCCATTAACTGAGGCTTATCTTTAATTAGTTCAAAATCAATAGAAGTTAAAGGTTTTTTCTCCTTGATCAAGGCCGTATATATGCCGGCCCTGGCCACATCGCCAATAAGGATATAACCTTTCAGCAAACCTTCCCTGGTAACCAGCTTTTTGTAGGAAGAGTTTTCTCCCTTGCTGACATATTCACTACCCATATAGCTGCCTGCCGTAATGATATGCAGTCCAAAAAAACTAGTGGCATTCATAGGGATGGCCTTCGTGTATAGTTTTTCTCCGCCGGCCATATTGATTCCTGCACACTCTCCCTGCATATAGGCATTCGGTAAAAGTGCCAACACACGAGCCTCGTCGGCAGAAATATCATAGCTTTCCGTACAGTCCCCTGCCGCATAAATATCCGGAAGAAGCGTGCATCGGCAATATTCATCGGTCACAATTCCTTTTTGAACCTCCCCGCCTGCCTCCGCGATCAGCTTGGTATTAGGCTTTACCCCTACGGCCACAATCAAGACATCAAACTTGTATTTTTTGCCGCCGGTTAGCACGGCAGAATTCGCGTCGAAGGCCTGGACGCTATCCGCAAGGATAAATTCAAGCTGCTGTTTCTCCAGATGTGCCTGAACAATGGCCGAGGACTCTTCATCGAGAATGCTCGGCAAAATTCGATCCGCCAGGTCTACCAGCGTGATATGTCCGGCTTTTTCTGCTATCCCTTCGGCACACTTGAGTCCGATCAGACCGGCCCCCAGAATCAAGACTCTGGTACTTTGGGTAATTGCTTTTTGGATTGCTAAAGCATCATCTAAAGACATGAAAGTAAACCGGTTTTCCACGCTTTCCAGCCCCTGAATCGGTGGCACGAAAGGATTGGAGCCAGTTGCTACCAGAAGTTTGTCGTAAGACAAAACGCTGCCATCCTCAAGGAGCACCTTTTTCTCATCTGAAAGAATCTTCTCTACCGTCTTTTCGGTTAAGAGCTTGCAGTTCATCTCCTGGTAAAAATTATTCGGGCGGTACTTCATCCGTTCTTCGTCTGTTTTCCCGGACAAGAGATAAGATATCAACGGCCGGGAATAGGTATGGTATTTTTCTCTAGAAATAACGGTAATCAGACCGGTCTTATCAATCTGTCTGATCCCCTCGATACATCCTATCGCCGCCGTAGAATTGCCTATGATTACATAATTCATCCTGCTTACCTCTCTTCAAATAGGATTGCTTCGTTGGGACAGCCCTGTACGCAAACCGGCTGGCCGCCATTGTTCTGCATACAAAGCTCGCATTTTTGAATAACCCCGTCGTCTGAGGGCATCACCGCACCATAGGGGCAGGACATAATACAGGTGTAACAACCTACACATCTCGTTTTATCGGCTGTAACCACACCGTCTTGAATAGATAAAGCCCCGGTAATACAACTTTTTACACAGAGCGGTTCCAGGCAATGGCGGCAAGAGACGGCAAAGCTGATACCATTCATTTCTTCGATTCTAATTCTGGGATTAATCTGAATATCCTTCAAGGCTTTGACCATATCATCTTGGCCAGAGTGGGCAAAAGCACAATAATATTCGCAAAGATGACATCCCAAGCACCACTTTTCATTAACGTATATTCTTTTCATCGTTACCCAACCTCCCAATCCGGTGCCTGGTCATTATTCACCGGCATGTTTGATACCCAGTATGGAAAGCTCTTTTTCATTCAAACCCACCCCCCGGAGCATTAGTCTGTTCCCCTTGAGGGCTTCAATGGAGTTGATCCCCATGCCACCCATCATTTCCTTAATCTCATGCTGCCAGGCCATAATCAGGTTCACTAAACGTTGGTACCCGACGTCTGGATTCAAACGCTTAACCAGTTCCGGACGTTGGGTGGCGATACCCCAATTGCATTTTCCTGTTCCGCATGATCTGCACAGATGACATCCCAGGGCAAGTAAGGCACCGGTAGCAATATAAACTGCGTCGGCACCCAAAGCAATAGCCTTGACGATATCAGCACTACTTCTGATACTTCCGCCAACGACCAGGGCCACATCACCGCGAATACCTTCTTCACTCAGCCGTTCATCAACGCTGGCCAAAGCAAGCTCTATCGGAATGCCGACATTATCCCGGATCCGGGTAGGCGCAGAACCGGTGCCGCCCCGGAAGCCATCTATCGCAATAATATCCGCTCCGCTGCGGGCAATTCCGCTGGCAATTGCGGCAACATTATGTACCGCTGCTATTTTGACGATAATCGGTTTTTGATAATTTGTTGCTTCCTTTAAAGAATAGACAAGCTGCCGCAGGTCTTCAATCGAGTAGATATCATGGTGCGGCGCAGGTGAAATGGCATCGGAGCCCTCAGGAATCATACGCGTCCTGGAAATATCTCCCACGATCTTTTCCCCCGGCAGATGGCCGCCGATACCGGGTTTTGCCCCCTGGCCTATTTTAATTTCAATGGCCGCACCTGCTTGCAGATAGTCCTTGTGCACACCAAAGCGGCCCGAGGCCACCTGGACAATCGTGGCCTTTCCGTATTGATAGAAATCCTCGTGTAATCCGCCCTCACCCGTATTATAGAGAATTCCCAATTCCTCGGCGGCTCGGGCCAGGCTTTCGTGGGCATTATAGCTGATCGAGCCATAGGACATCGCCGAAAACATAATCGGTATGGCAAGCTCAAGATAAGGCTCCAGGTTATTTATCAATTTGCCTTCGGCATCACGTGCGACTTTTGGCGGCTTCTTGCCGAGAAAGACTTTGGTTTCCATGGGCTCTCGTAAAGGGTCAATCGAAGGATTGGTAACCTGAGAAGCATTGATCAGCATCTTGTCAAAATAGACGGGGAATTCCATAGGATTGCCCATGGAAGAAAGCAGCACACCGCCGCTGCCCGCCTGGCGGTAGACATCGGAAATTGCCTCCCCGCTCCAGTTAGAATTGGTTTTAAAGGTATGATCGGTCTTCACAATCTTAAGAGCCCTTGTTGGACATAAAGCAACACAACGGTGGCAATTAACACACTCGGCATCATCGCTAACCATTTTATTCACATCTTTATCCAAGTGGTGCACCTCATTGGCACATTGCCTCTCGCAGGCCCGACAGTTGATGCACCTGTCATAATTTCTAATTACTTCATATTCGGGATATAAAAAATCTATAGCCGTTGTTGTTCACCTCAGTTCAATGTGATAATGACCGGCTCGCCGCCCTTAGGTGACCAAATCTTGTCGGGATTTGGCTCAATAATCCTAATGGCACATTCTTCACTAGCGGCATACACCATATCATCCTTTTCGGCAATAATCATGGAACGAAGCTTGAGCCGGTCATTCAAGGCCATCATCCCGCCTTCAAAACCAAGCAGGATGGAAAAAGGCCCGGTAATCAGCAGACTGGAAAAAGCATTGCGGAGATAAATGAGATTTTCCCTTTCTTCCGGCGGTTTGGTATTAATCGTCGTCCAAAACGGAGCGGCAATAACGCTAGCCACTTCTTCCAGGGTAAGTTCCTGTCTGCGGTGTAAATAGTCAATGATGTAGGTGATGACTTCCGTATCGGTCAGTAATGAACATCGATAGCCGAACATCTCAATATATCTGCGGTTGGCATCGTAGGAAGAAATCTCGCCGTTGTGAACAATCGAGTAGTCCAGCATGGCAAAAGGATGGGCACCGCCCCACCAGCCTGGCGTATTGGTGGGGTAACGTCCATGCGCAGTCCAACAATAGCCCTCATACTCGTCCAAGCGGTAGAACCTGCCAACATCCTCGGGAAAACCGACTGCCTTAAAAACCCCCATATTTTTACCGCTGGAGAACACATAGGCACCGTCTATTTTAGTATTAATGTGAATTACCCGGTTGACAGTATACTCTTTTTCATTTAACTGACTGTCCGTAAGTTTCCGCGGCAGCGGGCTAACAAAATAGCGCCAGATTAACGGTTCATCGGTAATGCCGCTGGTCTGTTGGATAGGGATCTTGGACAAGTTAACCACGTCAAAATTATTATCCAGATAGCGCTCACACTTTTCCTTGGCTTCCGTGCTATCATAAAAGATATGGAAAGCGTAGAGCTCTTTATATTCCGGATATATTCCATAGCCTGCAAAACCTCCGCCTAATCCATTGGAACGGTCATGCATGGTGGCAATAGACTCTATGATAGCTTCTCCGCTCATTCTTTTTCCTGCTCTGGAAAAGATCCCTGATATCGCACAGCCCGAAGGTATTCTTCTATGTCCTTCTTTTCGCATAGTTTCTCCTCCTTTAGATAGAAAAAACGTCCATCAAAGAAAAGGCCCGCAGGCTCAGTTTTTTGATGAACGCCATTGTTCAAAATAATATCTAGTTCTCTATTTCTTTCATATTATATTGAATGTTTATGGGAATGTCAATCTATTTGCAGGATGTATCACTGTATACCCTTGCAAATTATGTTAATCTATATTATAATTTATAATTTTTGTATACTTTATTTCTGTATACATAATTCTTATTATATTAAGTTCAAAAAACCAGGAACCTTGCATATTAAGTATTGACATCATCTGACTGGCAGACATATAATAATTTTAAGAAATAAACAGCAAAGGCGCTGGAGGTTAAAACCTGCGGCGCTTTTGCTGTTTTTATTTTAAGGAAGAGAGGTAAACCATATGAGTAATATACCTGATATCTTTGGAAGCATGGTCTTTAACGATCAAGTCATGAAAGAACGTCTCCCTAAGAATACTTACAAAGCAATGAAAAAGACTATTGAAAATAGCCACTCGCTTGATCGGGGCATTGCGGATATCGTAGCCAATGCTATGAAGGATTGGGCAATTGAAAAGGGAGCCACCCATTTTACCCATTGGTTCCAGCCGATGACCGGCATCACGGCAGAGAAGCATGATAGTTTTATTTCTCCGACTCCTGATGGAAACATTATTATGGAGTTTTCGGGTAAGGAACTCATTAAGGGGGAGCCTGATGCCTCCAGTTTTCCTTCAGGAGGCTTAAGAGCTACCTTTGAGGCCAGGGGATATACTGCCTGGGATCCTACTTCATATGCTTTTATCAAAGACGGTACTCTGTGCATCCCCACCGCTTTTTGTTCCTATAGCGGAGAGGCACTGGATAAAAAAACCCCTCTCCTTCGTTCTATGGAAACCATAAATCTGCAGGCAATGCGTATTCTCCAGCTCTTTGGCAATACCGAGGCTACACGGGTGAATACAACAGTGGGACCTGAACAGGAATATTTTCTGATTAATAAAGATCTGGTTGAGCAGCGCAAAGACCTGGTATATTGCGGCAGGACTCTCTTTGGGGCCAAACCGCCCAAGGGTCAGGAAATGGAGGATCACTATTTCGGCGCCATTAAACCGCGGGTATTAGCCTATATGAAAGAACTGGACGAGGAATTGTGGAAACTCGGCATCCTGGCCAAAACCAAACACAATGAAGTCGCACCTTCCCAGCATGAGTTGGCCCCGATTTTTACCACGACGAATATTGCGACCGACCATAATCAACTGACCATGGAGATAATGAAAAAAACCGCTGCGAATCACGGTCTGACCTGCCTCTTGCATGAAAAGCCTTTCGCCGGTATTAACGGCAGCGGCAAACACAACAATTGGTCGCTCTCCACCAATACAGGTTTGAATTTGCTTGAACCGGGAGATTCACCGGAAGAGAATGCCCAGTTCCTGTTATTCCTGGCCGCAATCATCAAAGGGGTAGATGAATATCAGGATTTGCTCCGCGTGTCTGTAGCCAGTGCCGCCAATGATCATCGTTTAGGCGCCAATGAAGCCCCGCCGGCCATTGTCTCCATTTTCCTGGGTGAAGAGCTGACCGACATCTTGGAAGCTATTGAAAGCGGCAATGTCTATGACCCCAAAGCCAAGACGGAAATGAAAATTGGTGTCGATGTGCTGCCCGGTTTCCCCAAAGACGCGACCGACAGGAATCGTACTTCGCCCTTTGCCTTCACCGGCAACAAGTTTGAATTCCGGATGCTGGGATCTGCCATTTCGATTGCCGGAGCAAATTTTGTCCTCAATACGGTTATTGCCGAAGAACTTTCCCAATTTGCCGATGCCCTGGAAGGCGCAAATGATTTTACGAAGAGCTTAAATGCCTTAATCAAAACAACAATCACCGACCACAAACGGATTATCTTCAACGGCAACAACTATGCCGAAGAATGGCTCCAAGAAGCCGAAAAGCGCGGGTTGTTAAACCTGAAATCCACAGTTGATGCCTTACCCTATTTCATCAGCGACAAGAACATCAAGCTCTTCACGAAGCATAAAATCTTCACTGAACCAGAAATGCATTCCAGGTATGAAATTACAATGGAGAACTATTGCAAGGTCATTAACATTGAAGCACTTACTATGCTGGAGATGGGCAAAAAAGAAATCATACCGGCCGTCTGCTCCTATATGAAGGATCTAAGTGATACGGCAATTTCCAAAAAGGCCTTATCAGCGGATATGAATTGCGAGTTGGAGACAAGTATTGTGTCCAAGTTATCTTCCCTCTCCGAATCCCTTTACAAGAAGACCAAAAAGCTGGAAGAAGGACTGCTGGATGTGAGGAATCTATGCTCTCTGCAAGCACAGGGTGAGTATTACCGCGATTTTATTTTCCTGGACATGCAAGAACTGCGTGCTATAGCGGACGAAATTGAAGTGCTGGTGGGAGAACAATATTGGCCCTACCCAACTTACGGGCAACTGCTTTTCAGCGTCTAAACATTTAACCTTTAATCTCTTATTTGTTCGTAAGGTTTGCGTTATTCCCTTTTATTTTCATATATATTATCTGTACACAAAGACGTGTATGCACAAAGAAGCATACACGTCTGATTTTTTAAGGTTCTCTCTTCATTTAGGAGGTGATAGAGAAAATACACAACCCACAGGTGCTATCTCTACCGTTTCTGCACAGCCGGAAATCCGTTGTCCCCGGTAGATGCCACTCTGCTTCCCAAAGACCCTTCCATCTCTTTTTTATCCCTAAGGTTTTTGATATTTCCCTTCATACATTTATGTACACAAAGGCGTGTATGCACAAAGAAGCATACACGCCCAATTTTTTAGAGTTCTCTCTTCTTTTAAGGAGGTGATAGAGAAAATATATAAGTACTCGGATTATAAATACTCGGATCTAGCTGCAAAAAATTGAAATGTAAGGGGAGAAAAAGCTATGATTGATACGGGAGATACAAGTTTTATCATTATTTGTTCAGCACTGGTTTTTTTAATGACTCCTGGATTAGCCCTTTTTTATGGTGGTTTGGTACGGAGAAAGAATGTTTTAAGTATGACAATGAATAGTTTTATTATTATAGGCTTAGCTTCTATCCTCTGGATACTGGTTGGTTATAGCTTAGCTTTTGGGACAGACCACGGCGGTCTGATTGGCAGTTTAGAGTGGTTCGGTCTTTCCGGAGTTGGCATGGAGCCCAATGCTGACTATTCCGCAACCATTCCAGCCATTGTGTTTATGGCTTTTCAGATGATGTTTGCGATCATTACCCCGGCCATAATTACAGGTTCTATTGCAGAACGTATGAGATTCCCTGCCTTTTTAGCTTTCATTACGTTTTGGTTGCTGATTGTCTACTTTCCATTGGCCCATTGGGTATGGGGAGTTGGCGGGTTCTTAAGGAACATGGGTACTCTGGACTTTGCCGGTGGTACCGTTGTCCATATTAGTTCCGGTGTTTCGGGTCTGATTGCGGCCCTTGTTCTAGGCAAAAGAAAAGGTTTTGGGACAGAACCAATGGTCCCCCATCAGCTTCCTATGACAGTCTTAGGGGCAGGATTGCTTTGGTTCGGTTGGTTTGGTTTTAATGCCGGAAGTGCCCTGGGTGCAAATGGGCTGGCAGGTATTGCCTTTGTTACCACAAACACTTCGGCTGCTGCTGCAGCATTGTCCTGGATGGCTGTGGAATGGATTCACCGTGGTAAACCAACTGTTCTTGGTGCAGCAAGTGGTGCCATAGCAGGATTAGTATCCATAACGCCGGCAGCAGGTTTTGTTACTCCAATGTCCGCTCTCCTAATTGGTTTAAGCGCCGGCGCACTTTGTTATTTGGCAGTGAGTGTTCTGAAAACGAAGCTCGGCTATGATGATTCCTTGGATGCCTTCGGCTGTCATGGGGTAGGCGGTATATGGGGAGCACTGGCAACTGGATTATTTGCAACAAAAACAATCAATCCGGCTGGAGCAGACGGGCTATTTTATGGAAATACGGCCCAATTAGGAATTCAAGCCATAAGTATAGTGACGACCATTGCTCTTGCCGTAACGGCAACGTTTGTGATCCTGAAAGTAATCGGATTATTTATTAAATTGCGTGCCACATCTGAAGAAGAAGAGCTTGGCTTAGATTTGGCAATGCACGGAGAAGAAGCATATCCTGACACATTCGGTCACGGATTAACCTCGCAAACGGCTCTCAGCATACCAATGGGAGTTGGAATTCCAAGCATCCCCATAGGTGCTGTCTCTACCGTTGCCGCCCAGCCGGAAATATCTGTTGTCCGCTCTTCCGATATCAAAATGACCAAGGTAGTGCTGATCATCAAGCAGGAAAAATTTGAAGCATTGAAGACAGCTATGAGCGCTATCGGCATCACCGGGATGACCGTAACTCAGGTATTAGGCTTTGGCATGCAAAAAGGAGCTCCTGAGTATTACCGCGGAGTTAGAGTAGATGCCACTTTGCTGCCCAAAGTGAAAGTCGAAATAGTGGTTTCTAAGATTCCTGTAAGTACGGTTATTGAAACTGCCCAGAAAGTACTTCATACCGGTCGAATCGGCGATGGTAAAATCTTCGTCTATGATGTCGAGAATGTTGTCAAAGTACGTACCGGCGAGCAAGGTTACGACGCTTTACAGGACGAAGAATAACTCCTCTCCACGTCCTCTCTGCTTTAGGGGCTGTGTGAAAACATAGTCCCTAAAAAATATAGTGGTAATAGTTTATGGAATTAACAATAAATAAGCTATCCAGTGGAAGACCAACTAAATTTAGACTATTCAATCCAAAAATGGGGCTGTTTTCATAAGGGATTCACTTATAACACAGCCCCTTAAGTAATTGAGTATTCATAAGTAATACCCAATTTCGATAGTTTTTATTGTCCTAATTGCAGTATGCAGTTATAATAGCGGCATGCAGTTATGTTCTGTTTGAAGACTACTTTCATACCTTTTCTTGAATACGATTGAGAAGGGTTCATATGTATATTTTAAATCTGTACTTTTCAATTAGGGTATTGGTGGACTCTGCAGATTGATGATTAAAGGCAGACAGAGTGCTTTCAGAATCGTAGCTGGTTTTTGAAAAAGTGAGGATATATGCCGCTGGACAAAAGGTTAGCTTAAAAAGCGTAGAAAGGATAGTGGGTAATGAATTTTGATTGGAATCCGAATACTGTCAGATGGTATCAAGATGCCAATGAGTATTCGTTCTTTTTTAAAAATATCGCTGGTTTGATTGCCCCCGGATTGGAGGGCTATTCCACACTCTGTGATATCGGCTGCGGCCTAGGGTTGATAGATTTGGAGTTAAGTAAAAGCATCAAATGCATTACTTGCATAGATATTAACAGGGTTGCCATCGAGGCACTGAAAAAGAGTGTTGAGGATAGAAAAATCACAAATATTAAGCCTCGCGTGATGGATTGCAATGACATTGCTGAAAGTTGGGATGTCATCTATATCAGTTTTTTTGGCAGTCACGGGTTGGAAAAGTTTCTGCCCCACTGCAAAAAGCTTATCGCTGTAGTTAGCAAAAATAATCAAGCTGAACTCTATCCAGAAAAGTACAGAGTATTTCAAAAAAACACGGCCGAAGAAGTTGAACAGGAATTGATTCACAAAGGAATACCATATTTCCTCACAGAAGTCTCTTTTGAATTCGGACAACCGCTACTTTCCATAGAGGATGCTAAAAACTTTGTAATGACCCATTCTCCCGAAATTAGCCTGGAGGATTTGGCGAGTTTTCTATCCCAGCGCCTCATAAAAACAGGTGAAAAACAATACCCCTTCTATATCCCCCGCATGAAATCAATAGGAATATTTGAAATCGAAGGTAAACTGTAAGAACAACCCATTCAGTAACTCCCAACTTTCGGGCGGCGTTGATAATATTCTAATCGCCCCATGACCTCTCTCAGCGTGCCACCATCCTCATGGAACGTGCTGAGGGTCGGCTCTCATGAATAAACCAGACATAGCGGCGATAAGGGGAAGAAAAAAAATCACTTGGATCACTGTCTGCAAACCCCATAGATCAGCGATGCAGCCCAGAAGGATAACCGCAAGCCCTCCGATGCCGCCCGCAAAGCCGATAGTTAATCCTGCAGCCATTGCTTTGTTGTTGGGGATGGCCTCTTGAGCGGCTATCACCGTCACAGAATTACTTGATAACAAAGTTGCGCCGGCCAAGGTCAGAAAAACAGTGCTTAGCGAACCTTGGGTATTCAAAAAGGCAAAAAATAAAGGGGTGGAAAGAAGGAGGGAGCCAACTATCAAACGCTTGCGCCCGAAATTGTCAGAGATAAAGCCGCCGATGACGCCGCCAAAGGCTCCTGCTGCCAGCATAATCGTAACCAAATGACTGGCACCGATATTGGATATATTTTGCGACTTAAAATATAAAGGGAACATCGTTAACATGCCCATATAAGCGAGTGCGCGAATGGCAATCACGCCAATAATGGCTATAAGCTCCTTTGAGGCGGACTTTAAGGAAAGTAAAACTGCTGAAAAATCTGATGCGTTTCCTAACAGTAAATTATTGCTTGGAACAGAAAAAAACAGTAAGATAGCGACCAGAATTCCAGGAATCACTGTAACAAGGGTTGCCTGCAATCCATAAGCTTGGAACAAGGGAACCAAAAGCAGCGGTCCTAAGGCGAAACCAAGACAACCAAAAGCAAAGAACACGGACAGTATCATGGCCTTATGTTCTCCGCTCAATACATTGACCATCGTGGAGGCTTGAGGATGAAAAGCTGCAGTTCCCAATCCAGCTAGCCCCGCCAAAATTGCAAGCAGAGTGTAATCTTGCACTATTCCGGTCATACTCAGCATGAAAGCCATCCATAACGTACCAACGTAAACCAGCCAACGTTTTCCCTGGCGATCTAAATAGTAACCAAATACAGGCTGGGCCATTGATGATGTGATCGAAAAGGCAGAAACGAGAATCGCAGCCCGTGTGGCTGTAAAGTCGGCGCGTAAGACGACGAGAAAGGGAAACATTTGCGGCAGAAAGTTGCTATACATGTCATTTAGCATATGTGCTATGGCAAGTACACCGATTTTTGTATACTGTATCGGCTGATTGTTGCTCATCATGACTCCTTCACTGAAACTATCCACACACAATCGCGAGTTACATCTTCAAAGAAAACTCGGCTGGCAATTATTCCGGTACTCTTGGCATCCCAATTTTTAGGTATTTTTCTGCTAAATCAACATAAATATGTTTGATCTGCGACGATAAAACATATTCATCCTCTTTAACTTCACGAATAATTTTAGCCGGATTACCACCAACCACTACTTTTTCTGGAACTACTTGATTCCTTGTTACAACGGCGCCCTCCGCCACAACCGAACCGGTCCCAATTTTAGCCCTAATACTGACTATTGCTCCCATCCCAATCACTGCCCAATCCCCTATATCTTCCGAATGAACGATCGCCCCATGACCTAACGTAACTTTCTTGCCGATTCTACCTACTGAATCCGGGGGTACATGAATAATCACCCCTTCTTCCACTGCAGTTTCTGAATCTATTTCAATTCTGCCATAATCACCCCGTAAGATAGCGCCGTGACCAATATAACAGTTATCTCCTATTTTGACATTTCCAATCACAATTGCTGTTTCACTAACATACGTACCCTCCCCTATCTCAGGTGTGTATCCATCAAAAACGTAGAGCATCTTAAATTCCTCCTATATTCACAGAAGCAATAAATCCTGTTTCGTCTAATTCTTCAGGTTCAATAAAATTCTTAGGATTCCATGACCTCTTCCAAACTGATTTGCCTAATACCTTTATGGCTGCGTTCAGGTAAGGTAAGGTAGTAACTTGTTGCTTCATCAAGATTTCTTTGCGCGGTTTCATCAGAAAGATCAGCAACTATTTTAGCCGGCGACCCGACGACAAGTTTATAAGGCGGAACAACCGTATTTTCTACTACTAAAGCGCCGGCGCCGATCAGACAGCCGTCACCGATACTTGCATTATCCATAATGATCGCACCCATGCCGACCAAAACATGTTCAGCGAACTTAGGCGTATGCAGAATCGCCCCGTGACCAATGTGACTCCGTGGCCCCAGAACAGCTTCACAACCAGGAGTAGCATGAATAATACAGTTTTCCTGGATATTGGAACCTGCTCCAATCGTAATTTTACCCCAGTCCCCTCTCATACGTGCGCCGGCAGCCACATAACAACCTTCACCCAAGGTAACGTCACCAATTATGGTCGCTTCCGGAGAAATATAGCTTCCCTTGCCGATTGATGGTCTTTTCCCCTCAAATTCATAAATTGCCATTTTGTAGCCGCCTCCCCAACCTGCAGTCAATACATTCATCACTTATCACCGCAATATCATTATCGAGTTCAATGGCCTCAATCGGGCAAATATCTACGCATTGCCCACAACCAATACAAATTTCTTGATCAACTATTGCTTTCAACCTAAAAATTCTCCTTTCATTTGTCGTTTAGTTCGACATGCGGTATTAACACCTTAATTCCACACTCATCATGTGCTGATGCTATTTTTTCTTTTCTAAAATATCAGCGACTTTTTCAAACCAGTTACCATCAAACTGTTCAATCATGCCTCGATCACAGGCTTCCGCCAGTTTAGGATCGATCGGCATCCTGGCAAGAATATTAAGGTTGTACTCCCAGGCGATTTTATCAATATGGCTGTCTCCGAATATTTTGTATTCCTTAGCGCAGTCCGGGCATTGGAAATAGGCCATATTTTCAACCAAACCGATGATCGGGATGTTCATCATTTCCGCCATCTTGACCGCTTTGGAGACAATCATGGAAACCAACTCTTGCGGTGAAGTCACAATGATCAATCCATCGACTTGTATGGATTGGAAGACGGTAAGGGGAACATCTCCGGTTCCCGGCGGCATATCGATGAACATAAAGTCCACAGCGTCCCAGATTACATCCGTCCAAAACTGCTTGACTGCGTTGGCAATCAGCGGTCCCCTCCAAACTACAGGATCTGTGTCATTTGCCAAGAGCAGGTTAATTGACATAATATCTATTCCAGTTTTGCTTTTGATGGGATATAATCCGGATTCACTGACCGTTGCTTTCTCTGTGATCCCAAATGCTTTGGGTATAGACGGTCCTGTCACATCCGCGTCTAAGATAGCAGCATGATAGCCTCTTCTGCTCATTGTTACGGCAAGCATTGATGTTACCAGTGATTTACCCACTCCGCCCTTTCCGCTTACAATGCCGATTACTTTGTTGATGTTGCTCAGTGCATGGGGTTTTGCCGAAAAATCGGTTTTCGGTTCTTTCCTTTCCGCGCAGTCGTCACCGCAGGTACTGCAGGTTTGATTACAATTTTCGCTCATCAGTTAATCTCCTTATAGTTATATTATTTTAGTACTTGAGTATCTTTAAAGTTTTATCAAAACATTTCCGGCTGCCCGCCCTGCTGCACAATCTATATCAACAATACTCTTGGCATTATTGATTGCTTTCACGGCGTCCGGGTCAAAAGGTATTCTTCGGCAAAAGGCAGCATGTGTTTCTGACAAAACAACTCAATTCTTTCTATATTTTCCATGTTGGCAATAAACGGACATCCTATCCCCGGCGATCCGTCGATGATGGGAAGTTTCGCATCTTATCTTCCATAAAATCTCTGCCGCAGCGATGTCTGAGGCAACCGCCACAAGCGCATGATTTCTCAAGGCCGTCACAGAGTGTATAATCTCCGCCCTCTATCTTGAGCACTTTTCCGTTTACTAAGGATTCCGCCAGTTTTTTTCGCGCATCATTATAAATACGCTGAACGGTTGTGCGGGCGATATTCATTTGGTCGGCACACTCTTCCTGCGTAAACCCTTCTAAGTCAACCAGCCGGATCGTTTCATACTCATCGACAGTCATAATCACAAAATGCTCTTGATTAATTGGAACGTTGAGCGGTCCAAATCGGTTGCTTTCCGGCAAGCAACACACTTTTCTCCATTTTCTTGGTCTTGGCATAATTCGTTCTCCTCATTTGCCACAAAAAAGTAACAGGAGCATCCCCTGCTGCTTTTTTGCCTAGTTATAGGCTCTCTAATTGCTTTCTAAGAACATTGAGCCTGCTTTCAAATAACTCCTCTTCCGACAATTCTTTTTCTGTTTATAATACTTTAGGATCTGTTGCGAGATTTCTTCCAAAGCCTCGTCTGCCGCAAATACCCAGACCTTAACCTTAACCTTACCTTGACCTAATCCAGCACCTCTACGAACAGCTTTTGCTCCTGCTCAAACTACGCTGTCTCTTCCGCCCATCGTTCGTCACATTGGACCCTTTCCATCTCTTTCTAGCTGCTGAGTGCCTCCTCTTGGTTATTGACATATGTCCTTTATAGCATCTATTATATGTTCTTTTAAATATATGTCAATAACACATTTATTTTTCGGCCCATATTTGGCACCCCCTAGGATACACCTTTTTCTATTACCAAAAGTCCCAGTTCGGACGAAAAATGCCTGAATTTTTTGGAAGGTCTAATGGGAATGTGATTAAAGAAATTTTGTAAAGCCCTATCCAGCAGAGGGATAGGGCTTATATCCAGCGAAATCCTATATTTAATTGAACATCTTGAAATAACAATGAAAGGCGGCCGGGTTTATGATTCAGGTGAAAATTCCAGGCAAAGACACTATGAACCTGGAAATATTACTCTTAGATTTTAACGGGACGTTAGCCAAAGACGGAGAAATGTTTGAATACGTTAAAGACAGTATCATCAGTTTGTCCCCGTTCCTAGAGATCCATATTCTCACTTCAGATACCTTTGGCACTGTGGAACGTCAATGTAAGGGATTACCCGTTCAGGTAAAAGTGTTAGGCCATTCCCCGTGTATTGGGGGTCGAATTTATCCATGATTTTTTCGGACCGAGAAAAACATTTGCCTTGTGTTTGTCATGTAGCCAGTTCTTCCTAGCTGACAATAGATGCGTGAATAATTACAGGTCTTCTTCGGAATTGGACTAATTCCCAAAGAAACCCCTTCGTCACCTACATTCTCAGGTGAACAAGCACCCTCCCTCAAGAATTATTGAATAGCCAAATCAATAACCATAATAATTAAGGCGTCAAGAATTCTGCCATTTGTTCGGGGGGCAAACTAACTCTCTTCGTCTTCGTCCGGCGAGTGATTGATGAAGTACTCTTGCTCAAGAAACTCGTGAAACTCCTCCGGTACGGGCACGGCATGCTTGGATACAGCTTCACCACGAGCAACCACATAAAAGATCAGATCATAACTGCCGTCCGGGTTCTTACGCGGCCGCCACTTTTTGAGCATGGTTCCTTCGCGATCAATGTAGTCTTGCACTACATTATCACACCAAGTGAAAAAACGTTCTTGCTGGTAATTGAGGTATTCCAACATTATTGGATCCTTTCTCCCGATTCATTTCGTGGATTACTAACATTATGCTACAATCTGCCTTCTTCTTTACACCACAGGCGACCTTATCAAACATCCTTAACATAGCATTTAATGTTTAATGAAAATCACCCACTTAAAATTATTGAGTATAGGCAGATTGACAATTTTCTTCAGCGAACTATAATTACTGGGTTCTTTGTTCAATATAGGCAATTGTTGCGATATGTCCAGCATATAGAAAAACGGAGCCAGAAAAGTGCTGATCAAAATAGACTTTTAGAAAATAATCTTTGTTAATTTATGACATTATTCTATATCTTCCTGGCATGTTCATTGCCCCTTTATGGTTTTAGGCATATGCCATTTATGGCTTTATCCAATCGTAAGACTCCCACTTCTACAAGTGGGAGAGGTACACCTTATTCTGCTTCGGTGGGGGTAGACTCCGACTTCGCCGCTAAGAATTCCTTTTGGAACGTGCGGCTTCGGCGAAACCCTCCACTGGAGGCTTTCGTCACCGAAGACTCGATGTTCAACTTTAGTTGAACGAGTTCACTATACACTATTTATGCATAACCTTTTGCAAGTCATTTATATTCTGTTTTTATCGGTTGAGCGATCTATCTTCTTGATCTGGTGCCTTTCTGCATAGACACTTCGGTTCTCCAACCTTCCCTTGTTCACCTTGCCTGGTTCCCCAAGTGTAATTCTCGGAGAACAACCTGCGTGGTACGCTTGATAGGTCTGGATAACAACCAAATAAACACTTCATTAATATCGGAAAAGAGACCATTTGACAGAGATAACGTAACGGATGTTGTCCTTTCTTTTATCATCCACGTTCTATATTATTTGCAGCCACTCATGACCTCGGTACAACAGTTCTATTATTAAAGAGAGCCCGAATCGAGCTCTCTTTCCCCTTCAATATCAGCAACTCCCGCCGCAACCCCCACAGCCCCCGCCACAGCCATCGCCATTATCTGTCTTTGCCGTACGTATTTCAAAACCTCCACCATTATTTGACTCAATATAGTCAACGATTGCTCCTTCTAAGTAAGTTGACAATTTTTTATCGATGATCATTGAAACACCATATTCTTCATCAAGAATATCATCCTCTGTTTTTGACTCATCCAGAGTCATCCCGAAATTCGGTCCGCCACAACCGACTCCTGCAAGATAGAGACGAAGAAGTGCATTTTCTTTATTCTGGGCTTTTAGCACATCTTTAACCTTTTGGGCTGCGAATTCTGTAATTTTTACCATTCTATTGTCACTCCTTTGTTAAATCACCAACCGTTATTTCTATTAACCCTTAAATTAGTGATCTTAATAAACTTTTGGTAGCCCCAAGGGGAATCGAACCCCTGTTTCCGCCGTGAGAAGGCGATGTCTTAGCCGCTTGACCATGGGGCCTTGATCATCACTAAAGTAATATCTCTTATCATTTACTTTAGCTTATGTTTATTATTATAGTTGTTTTGGAACTCATAAGCTAGTTATTTGTCAAACTTTTTTTGAATAAAGTCAATAGCCTTATCTAAACGTTCTATGCATTTCCTTTTTCCTAATATAGCCATCACCTCAAAGAGACCCGGACTAGCGGTACGACCGGTTAACGCCAATCTCATAGGGTGAATAATAATACCGCCTTTAATCTTGAGTTCATCCATTAACTGGCGATATGCACTTTCAATACTTTCTTTATCAAAATGGTCTAGAGTGTTAAGCCATTCGCTACCTTTTGAGAGCAATAATTCCACGCCGTCTTGTTTAAGAAAGTATTTTTCCAGACCTTTTTCATCATAGCTAACAATTTCCTGAAAAAAGTATCGACTCGCTTCAGCCAGTTCTACCAAGGTTCTTACTCTTTCCTTGACGACACTTACGACACCACGAATGTACGCTTGTTTTTCTTCTGCTTCTGAATTGCTGATCAAACCCACCTGAATGAAAAAAGGTATTGCTCGTCGTGTCAGACTATCTAAATCATAGGTGGTCATATATTGTCCGTTAAGCCAAATTAATTTTTGAACGTCATATACTGCAGCGGTTTTCGAAACTCTTTCGAGCGAAAAGGAAGGAATAGTTTGATCTGGAGTAATCAGTTCGCTCTGCGCCTCAGGTGGGGACCATCCAAGAAGTGTTAAATAATTAACCAGAGCTTCGGGTAGGCAACCCATCTTCTGGAATTCTCCAACTGCAGTTGCACCGTGCCTTTTGCTCAACTTGCTACGGTCTGGTGCTAATATCATGGATAAGTGAGCAAATAAGGGTGTCTCGTATCCCAAGGCGCGATATATAAGACACTGTTTGGGAGTATTGGATAAATGCTCCTCAGCCCGAATAACATGACTAATTTGCATAGCATTGTCATCGACCACACAAGCAAAATTATAGGCAGGTGAACCATTCGATTTCATAATAATAAAATCATCCAATTGTTCCAATTTAAAGTTTACTGTTCCTCTAATAATATCCTCGACGAGAACTTGACCTGTGTCCTGTACTTTAAGCCGAATCACCGAGGAGAGGCCCTGCTTCAATCGGTTACGGACTTCCTCAGAAGATAAGTTTCGGCATTTTCTATTATAACGAAAGGGTGTACCCGCTTGCAGTTGTTTTTGACGTTCTTCCTCTATCTCTTCCATGCTACAAAAACAATGGTAGGCCTTGTTTTCTTGGATTAACGTTTGGGCTGCCTTAGTGTAAATTCTTTGTCGTTGAGATTGGAAATAGGGGCCAAAATCACCGCCTTTTTCTGGTCCTTCATCCCAGTCTATCCCTAACCATTTTAGGCTGCTAAGAATCTGACCTACGGAATCTTCTTTTAGTCTTTCTGTGTCAGTATCCTCAATGCGAAGAATAAATTTTCCGTTGTGTTTTTTTGCAAACAACCAGTTGAACAATGCCGTCCTTGCTCCCCCGATATGCAAATAACCCGTAGGACTCGGAGCAAATCTAACTCTGACCTTTTCCATGTATTACTCTCCCAAGTGTTATTTGACTTTAGAAAAAGCCATTTGTTGGTTGTTGTTCATCAAAGTTATTACATAGCCTCAGAAAATCTTCATATTTATTAATTGTTGCCAGATATCTCAAATCAAGAATGCTGCCCGTCCTTAAATGTTTAATAAATTCCATATTCGACAGTCTTGTCTCCTCAAATAATCCGCTTTGCCAATTATAGACACACGGAGCAAAATTGTCCCAGTTTTGTTCAAAATACTTAACTTTAGCATAACAAAGTTTATAAATGTAAAAAATCATTCCTAATGGCGATGCTTTTCTGGCGAATTTTTGACTGAAAAATTCCTGTGTGGGTTGGTGCTCATGGCGCCTTTCCCAGTAAAGGGCAACGTTACTTCTTAGTCGATACTTGTCTAATACCTCACACTTTTCCATTCCGAGTTCTTGTCTTAAATAGTCATCCCTAATCTCTTGTGAAGCACTCTTCAATAGTTGGTAATTCAATTAGGTCCCCCCTTCAAGTCTAGAACGCATGAAATTCGCTGTAGTCGGACAATTTTATAATCTTTATATTATAAAATTGTATTATGTACTAATTATATAATGGCACTACTCTATTTTTCAAGGTGTTTAATGACAGATATACGACTGGGAACTATGCCCATGCAGACCAAATAAGTATAGAGGAATTTACTATTGCCAAAGTGGGGAATTTCTTTTGCAACTTTGTCCTATTTCATTATGCAATAAACAGCTAACACAAAGAGTGAGTACATTTTGGATGAAGTTCTCGTTTATGACGCAGAAGAAGAGGCCTATATATTAAATCGAGAACTGTGAGGTGTACAGGCGAAACTGCAGGCGGCTCGGACGTAATTGTCGGTCCCCAGGATAAGTCGATATTGCATTATCCTGATGCGACATCGACTTAGTAAAACTTTGCTTATAACAAGGCTTATAACAGCCTTATTGCCTATAACGACAAATACCACTGCAAGTTTGCAGTGGTATTTGTCGTTTCAAAATCTACCAAGTCAATAAAGAGTTAAATATTATATGAGATTTTTACCGATGAGGAGTAATTTTCGACAGTTAAAGGAAGCAGATTATGATAATGGTAAGTATGGCATGGTAATTGCATTGAGTCTCATTATAATACAGTTATGTGTAATGATAAGCTATTCGTGATGAAATTAAAGAAACAGGAGGCTTATGAAGAAATATGTGTGCAAAATGCTTGTGAAAATGATCCGACCGAACCTAAACAGTACGGGCACATAAAACTTGATGAGGGCGGAGAGAAATGGAAAAAGAACTAGAAAGAATTGAAGAACAGCTTGTTAGTAGTCTTGCTGGCAGTAATTTTGGAGACGTAATGGTTATCGGCGGAGGGATCAGTGGTATTCAAGCCTCTCTGGATCTGGCTACTGCCGGTTTTAAGGTCTACATGGTTGAGAAATCACCGACCATTGGCGGCAAAATGTCCCAGCTTGACAAGACATTTCCCACTAATGACTGCTCCATGTGCATAGAATCACCTAAGTTTTCGGAATGTAACAGGCATCCCAATATAGAGATCATGACCTATACTGAAGTTGACAGTGTCGAAGGAGAAGCGGGCAACTTCAAGGTAACCCTGATTAAAAAGCCCAGATATGTTGACGAGAGCAAATGTACAGGTTGTACTTCCTGTGTCGAATACTGCCCGGCCACGTACCCGGATCAATTTAATCAAGGAATCTCGTCCAATAAAGCCATCCATATATACTTTGCTCAAGCAATCCCCCTGGTAACTTATATAGATGAAAGCTGCCTTTACCTTAAAGATAAGAAATGTACTATTTGCCAAGCAGTTTGTCAGTCTGACGCCATAGATTTAAATCAAACGGCGGAGAAAGTAGAAATAAAAGTTGGGGCGGTCATTCTGGCGCCGGGCTTTGAGCCCTTTGATCCTAAGTTGATGAACGACTATGGCTATGGAAAGTTTGAGAATGTGGTAACCAGTCTGGACTATGAACGGCTGTTATGTGCCACCGGGCCATACGAAGGGGAGATTCTGCGCGCTTCCAACAAGAAACATCCCCATAAAATAGCCTGGATTCACTGCGTCGGTTCCAGATCGGTAGTCCAGGGCGCCAACAGCTATTGTTCAGGCGTATGTTGCACGTATACCCAAAAACAGGTGATTTTGACCAAGGACCATGACGATGGGGCCGAGTGTACAATATTCCATAACGATGTCCGTTCTTATGGCAAGGATTTTGAGCGCTTCTACCAAAGGGCGGAGAAACTTCCGGGGATTCGATTTATCAGAAGCTATGTATCGATCGGCAAAGAGATCCCGGAAAGCAAGAACGTAACGATCAGATATTCTACTTTTGAGGATGGAGTAAAAGAGGAAGAATTCGAGATGGTGGTATTATCCGTCGGCTTGAATCCTCCTGCGGATGCGGTGCGCTTGGCAAATGTCTGCGGCATCGAGCTCAATGCTCACGGCTTCTGTAAAACCAATCCCGGTAATCCTATGGAGACCTCTCGCCCGGGAATTTTCATCAGCGGCGCTTTTCAGGGTCCAGTAGATATCCCCGAGTCGGTTGTGACTGCCAGCGGGGCCGGTTCCCAATGTGGACAACTGCTTGACTACCGACGGGGGAATCTGGCCAGAGCAAGGATATATCCGCCGGAAAGGGATACCTCGGGAGAGGAGCCCAGGGTGGGTGTCTACGTCTGTCATTGTGGAGCGAATATCGGAAGAATAGTCGATGTACCTTCAACAGTTCAATATGCGCTGACTTTACCTAATGTTGTTCACTCTGAAGAGAGCCTCTTTATTTGTTCTACGGAAGCAGCCGCGAAACTGTCAAGATCGATCCGGGAAAAAGGGCTCAATCGCGTGGTTGTCGCTGCCTGTACCCCAAGGACACATGAGCCGCTATTCCGGGACACACTGCGGGAAGCGGGAATTAATCAATATTTCTACGACATGGCTAATATTCGAGAACATTGCTCTTGGGTCCACTCCAAAGAAAAGGAGAATGCCACCCAGAAGGCGCAAGATATTATCCGGATGGCGGTAGCCCGCGCCAGACGTTTGGAACCCTTGCAGGAATTTGATTTGCCCGTTGACAAAGCGGCTTTAGTGGTCGGAGGAGGCTTGGCCGGACTGACCAGTGCTTTGAGCGTGGCCGAGCAGGGACATGAGGTTTACCTGGTGGAAAAAAATCCAGACCTGGGAGGAATAGCACGCCGAATCCATTACACCTTGGAAGGACTGAATGTTCAAGAGTATCTGCGTGGTCTCATCCGTCAAGTTTATCAGCACCTTTTAATCCATGTCTATACTCATGCTGATATTTTAGAGACCGGCGGTTTTGTAGGAAATTTTATAACTAAGGTGAAGTCTGAAGGAAGGGTCATCGAGATAGAACATGGCGCAACCATTCTCGCTACAGGCGCTGAAGTATACCAGCCTACCGAATATCTTTATGGAGAAGATGAGCGGGTAATGACCCAACTGGAGTTGGAAGAGCAAATCGCTAAAGGAGAAGAAAGACTGCTTAACTCCCAGAGTCTGGTGATGATCCAATGCGTAGGCTGCAGAAATGAAGACAGAAACTACTGCAGCCGGATCTGTTGCAGCGAATCGATCAAGAACGCCCTGAAACTCAAAGAGCTAAAACCCGAGATGGATATCTACATTCTGTTTAGGGATATCAGAACGTATGGCTTAAGAGAGGATTATTACCGGGAAGCGGCAAGTAAGAATGTGAGGTTCATCCGCTATGAGCCGCAGGATGGACCGCAGGTGGCTACCGCAGTTGCTGAGGATGGCCGGAATGTCTTAAGGGTTACCGTAGCCGATCCTGTTTTAGGTAAGAAGCTGGAGATAGATGCGGACGCGCTGGCTTTAGCTGCCGCCGTTATTCCGTCGGCGGGAAGTCAGGAAATTACCAAGTTATTCAAGGTGAATACGAGCCCGGATGGTTTCTTCCAGGAAGCGCATGTCAAACTGAGACCGGTTGACTTTAGTACAGACGGCATTTACCTGTGTGGGATAGCGCACTATCCCAAGCATATAACGGAAACGATCAGCCAGGCTTATGGAGCTGCCGGTCGGGCCTTAACTCTCCTTTCCCATGATACGGTTATAGCCTCCGGTTCTGTTTGCGAGGTGAATGAGAGTAACTGTATTTCGTGCGGGGCCTGTATTGCTGTGTGCACTTATGGGGCCATCAAGTTTCATGATACGCCGCGAGGCAGAAAGGCTGTGGTTAATTCTGTTCTCTGTAAGGGGGACGGTCTCTGTAACGCCAAGTGCCCAACCAGGGCTATTTCTCTCAAGCACTATACACACGACGAACTGATGTGTCAAATTGACGCGGCGATTCCTGATTTTGCAGTAAGCTAGTGAGTGAACTCGTTCAACTAAAGTTGAACATCGAGTCTTCGGTGACTAAAGCTTCCAGTGGAGGGTTTCGCCGAAGCCGCACGTCCCAAAAGGAATTCTTAGCGGCGAAGTCGGAGTCTACCCCCACCGAAGCAGAATAAGGAGTACTTCTTCCACTTGTAGAAGTGGGAGTCTTACGATTGGATAAACCTGGATTACTAATTAAGGCGGTGGAATAGAATGAGTGCGGAACTTGCGTTTAAGCCAAGAATCTTAGGTATAATATGCAATTGGTGTTGCTACGGAGGAGCGGACCTGGCCGGTGTTTCCCGTTTTCAATATCCCCCTTATATCAGGCTGATCAGGGTGATGTGTTCCGGCAGAGTGGAGATGGAACACATCCTCCGAGCCTTCTCCAATGGACAAGACGCGGTGTTTATCGGAGGTTGTCATCTTAGTGACTGCCATTACAATACGGAAGGAAATTACGATGCCATAAGAATGGTGTCGATATGCAAAAAAATACTGGAGCGCATAGGGATGAACCCCGAAAGATTAAGGCTTGAATGGGTATCGGCCGGTGAAGGAATCCGCTTCGCCAATATTATGAATGAATTCGGCAGGGAGATTGAGAGGTTAGGACCTCTTGGCAAAAGCGAAGGAATGGACGAAAAAACCTTAAAGTCCAAACTCGAAGCAGTAACCAAACTGGTTCCCTACATTAAACTGGTGGATATAGAGAGACTGCGCGTGCGTTTTAAAACGGATGAAGAGTATAGTGAATTCTTCAGCAGTGGCGAGGGCAACAGGTTATTTGAGGAAACAGTTGGCGAGAAATTGGCGGACAGTCAAATTATAGCACTCTTGCGGGAAAGACCCCTGGTAACCGGAGAGATTGCTAAGGTTTTGGATCTGACCCCATCTGATGTATCAAGGCACCTTAATAATTCAATCAGGCATGGATTAGTCAGGTACGATGAAGGCCTGAAGTGCTATGCTCTTGCGTAAAGAGAAGGCGAAATCGAGCTTTTGGAGGAGTTATTGCCTCCCATAGTGAAATACTTTTGCTGATTGACTAAAAAGAAGTTAGTTGAAGCAAAGTAAGGGATGACTATTTTAGGGGGCGTAATGATACTTTAATTCATTACGCCCCCTAATCTGTCTTTTGTCATCTGAATGCTATTTCTTATATATAGAAAAAGTCGCCTAAGCTATTGGTTTAAGCGACTTTTTGGGCTTATACCGCC
>NZ_JCAIJG010000144.1:0-2583 GCF_059735615.1 Desulfosporosinus sp. Tol-M2 | reverse complement strand
TGTCTGGTATTTGCCTTAAATATGCTGCATTATTTTAACATTCTCAGCTACAACCCAATCGTCATGCCTTTTTATGCGAACGAACTTCAACTATCTCATTTTGGGGTTAACAGTCTCGGGGAAGCGGATGTCAAACGCATGCTGGGGGTGCTGGGTAACCCAAATAATAATTCGATAATGATGGGCTTTTTTAGTATTTATTTCATTGCTCATTCCACAAAGAAGTCGCCGGAATATAAGCAATATTACATCCTGGCCGGCTTGGCGATTCTTATGCTCCTCATGAGCGGCTCAAAAACAGGGGTACTATCGTTAGTGGTTGTATTTGCAGTCTATTGGCTCTTGTCCAGAATGAGCATCAAACAACTGTTAGCCGTGCTGGGGATTGGGGCGGCATCCGTCGTCTTGATCAATGTCTTTCAATTTACTTATATTTCTTCCCTTTGGACAGTAGACTGGTCGGCCAATGAGTCGTGGACCGGACGGCTTAAAGTGTGGCAGGACCTGGTGGGTATGATCCAAAAATCTCCCTGGATCGGTTATGGACCGAACAAGGAATATTTCTACATTAATGCCCTCTATTCTGAGAACGAGTACGTTCTTATGACCTGGCGCTATGGCATAGTGGGATTGTTATCTTACTTGCTCTGGATTTTGATCCCCTTTGTCTCCGCCTTCAGACAGAACGGGAAACGTTATGCCCAAAGTGTGATCCTGTTTTCGACCATGCTCTTAGTCAGTGCCATTACGAATAACCCGCTGTCTGAACCGCGCATCCTGGTTCTTTATGCCATGTTGTGCGGCCTTATGTTTGCAAATAGTAAGGCGGAGCAGGAGCTTGAGACTGAGCCCAAGCTGAAGTCTGTACCTGAGCGGGGGCTTGAGTCTGAGCCGGAGTTTTCACTTAAGCAAGAGAGTCGCCTATGAGTAAGCTGTTGTTAGTAGGGCCTTCTTCAATACACCTTTGGCGCTATTACCAGATGGTTAAACCTGGGTTAGATGATATTGCGGTGATTACAGATGCCGATCCTGGGGCTGCCTTTCCCGCAGGGTGCAAGATTACCGTCTTACCGCTCTCCCTGCGTCATCCGGTTGACTTTTTTCGAAGTATCCACACCATCCGTAAGCTTATCAGTACCTATCAACCGGATATTATCCATTGCCACATGGCCGGTACTGCCGCCCTGGCGGTGAACCTCGCGAATCGTAGCTCCAAGATTCCAACGGTGCTGACCACCTGGGGAAGTGACATTCTGATTGCCCCATTTCAAAACTCGATACTACGCAAGATGGTTACATATAATCTTAACAAGGCTCGGATCCTCACCGCGGATTCCCGGTATATGGCCGGTATTATGCAAGAGCTGGTTCCCGGGAAACGCCTCGATCTTCGGATCGCCAACTTTGGCATCGGCGTGATGCCGGACCCTTCTGCAGCCAAGGAAAACCTGATCTACTCTAACCGGCTGCATGAATCTCTCTACCGTGTCGACGCGATCCTTCGCGCGTTTAAACAATTTACTAAAAATGTCCAAGAGACCTGGACGCTGGTCATTGCCGGAACCGGCAGTCAAACGGAGTCCCTGAAAGAGCTTGTCAAGGCTTTGAACCTTGAGGACAGCGTCCACTTTGTAGGCTGGCTCTCCCCTCAAGAAAATGAGGCTTATTACAATCGAGCTAAACTATATGTTTCGATTCCCGAAAGTGACGCCACGTCGATTAGTCTCCTGGAGAGCATGGCCTGCGGGTGTCTTCCCGTTGTCTCAAACCTTCCGGCCAATAGAGAATGGGTAGAAGCCGGAAGGAATGGGGTCCTTGTCGATGACGTAACAACCTCTTTCCTGCAGGCAGCCCTGGAACTGGACGCTTCTTTAGTACAAGAACACAACCGGAAACTAATCGACCGCTTGGCAACAGTAAAAGCCAACCGCAATATTTTTCTAAAGATTTATCAGGAACTGATATGAGCCCGAACCAAATTAATCCAAGTGTACATGTTCAGCTAAAGCTGGACTTCGACCTCGGTGGGGGACTCTACCCCTGTCGAAACAGAAGAGCGGAGGGTGACTGAGTGAAAGTATTAACGATTATCGGGGCCCGGCCTCAATTTGTCAAAGCAGCAGTGGTATCCCGCGCTATTGCCAGGCACAACGAAAACCACGGCGAATCTCAGATCCGGGAAGTGCTGGTCCATACCGGTCAGCATTATGATGCGAACATGTCGGACGTCTTTTTTGAGGAGATGAAAATCCCTTCACCCGAGTACCATTTGGGAATTGGCGGAGGCACACACGGGGCAATGACGGGTCAAATGCTGGAAAAGATTGAAGCGGTCATACTACAGGAGAAACCGGATGTGGTCTTAGTTTACGGGGACACGAACTCGACCTTAGCCGGCGCCTTGGCTGCGGTTAAGCTCCATATTCCCGTTGCCCACGTCGAAGCGGGACTTCGTTCGTTTAATATGCGGATGCCGGAAGAAGTCAATCGCATCCTCACCGACCGTATTTCTACGGTATTATTTTGACCAACTGAGACGGCTATTCGGAATCTCGAGAGAGAAGGGTTTCGCGTTACAATGGC
>NZ_JCAIJG010000006.1:0-8647 GCF_059735615.1 Desulfosporosinus sp. Tol-M2 | reverse complement strand
TATGCAAATAATGATCTAATAAAAATTAAGGAGTTGTGAGGTTATGTTCAAAGTCGCGCCCCGTGCGGGCGCGTGGATTGAAACTGGGTGGTAGTCTATCCGCAGGTGACACAAAATGTCGCGCCCCGTGCGGGCGCGTGGATTGAAACAGGTATTTAGCGGTGGGGAACAGCATTACCTTAGGTCGCGCCCCGTGCGGGCGCGTGGATTGAAACTTGGAGTTCCATTGTTTTACCATTTGCTGTCTCGTCGCGCCCCGTGCGGGCGCGTGGATTGAAACCTGCATAACTCGACACGCTTTATCCTCCTTTCGCGTCGCGCCCCGTGCGGGCGCGTGGATTGAAACGTCGATCTCGCCCTGGGTGCTTGTTAGTGCCTGTCGCGCCCCGTGCGGGCGCGTGGATTGAAACAAAGCGATCGATTATAAACAAAGAAGGCACCTCCGTCGCGCCCCGTGCGGGCGCGTGGATTGAAACCCACTACGGCCACAGGAAAAGCATTTCCAGAGCCGTCGCGCCCCGTGCGGGCGCGTGGATTGAAACTCCGGGCCAAGAAGCAGAAAGAAATCCTCGATAGGTCGCGCCCCGTGCGGGCGCGTGGATTGAAACTTGCTCGTTGGCGCTAAGGTGAATTTGACCTCGTCGCGCCCCGTGCGGGCGCGTGGATTGAAACAGCCAGGCTGTAATAGTTACTGGCATCATCAACGTCGCGCCCCGTGCGGGCGCGTGGATTGAAACACGTTCAAAACAAGGCAGCCGCTCTGCAGCGCGTCGCGCCCCGTGCGGGCGCGTGGATTGAAACTGTAGGTACTTGGGCTTCAGCAGCAATTGACTCGTGTCGCGCCCCGTGCGGGCGCGTGGATTGAAACCGGCCGCCAGCCCTGGTCTTTCGCGAGCTGAAGTCGCGCCCCGTGCGGGCGCGTGGATTGAAACTGACGGAGGAGCCAGCTGGCATGATAGTGCCTGAGTCGCGCCCCGTGCGGGCGCGTGGATTGAAACAAAGCGATCGATTATAAACAAAGAAGGCACCTCCGTCGCGCCCCGTGCGGGCGCGTGGATTGAAACCCACTACGGCCACAGGAAAAGCATTTCCAGAGCCGTCGCGCCCCGTGCGGGCGCGTGGATTGAAACCACACTGGCGAATTCATCTGTCAGGCCATCAACCGTCGCGCCCCGTGCGGGCGCGTGGATTGAAACCATTATGCACCCCCCAGATATGCCACGCGCATGAGTCGCGCCCCGTGCGGGCGCGTGGATTGAAACTCCTTTACCGAAGGAGGAACCGTGGAGGAAGAACGTCGCGCCCCGTGCGGGCGCGTGGATTGAAACCCTTACTCCAATGAATATATGCTGACCACCTACGTCGCGCCCCGTGCGGGCGCGTGGATTGAAACTGCGAAAATCCCAAACAAATACGTGTGCCTGTGGGGTCGCGCCCCGTGCGGGCGCGTGGATTGAAACTTTTTATACCTACATAGTAGGGGCTACAGTAGGTCGCGCCCCGTGCGGGCGCGTGGATTGAAACATTTAAAAAGTCAAAGCTGAACACTCATTATCGTCGCGCCCCGTGCGGGCGCGTGGATTGAAACTGGCTGTGAAGTCGTATATGGCGGGCGCCGGGGTCGCGCCCCGTGCGGGCGCGTGGATTGAAACCGCTTGAGGCGAGTTTTTTTGCGAATGCAGCAGGTCGCGCCCCGTGCGGGCGCGTGGATTGAAACTTATTGCATTATTGCTTTTCCATTTCGTTTACGTAGCTTATGGTATGGTATTTATAGGAAATAGGATAATAAGGGCAAGGACGTTAAGGGCTATGGCTATAGATAAACAAAAACACCATCTATCGACGGTGTTTTTGAACAACCTTTTTTTTCTTGCATATCAATCCAGACTAGTTCTTTCCATCCAGCATGGGTATTACTTCAATCGCATACAGTGGCAAATTCAGCAGCCGAGCCTCACGCATGTAATCCGTCATGGATGTACGGATGGATAACTTGGGCTGAAACTTCTCTTGATACGTTTTCAGGCTTTTCGCCTTCAAATTGGTTTCGGCCTTCACTTCAATAGGAATCACCGCGCTGCCGTCATCCACAACGAAGTCGATTTCCGCGTTGCCGCGGTCGTTCGTCCAATAATAGGTTTCCAGCTCTTTGATGGTCATGAGCTGCTGTAATACATACTGCTCAGTCAGTGCACCCTTGAATTCCTTGAAAAGCTCGTTACCATCTAAAAGCGTACTTTGTTTCAAGCGTACCATTCTGGAAAGCAAACCAACGTCAACCAGAAACAGCTTAAAGGCTTTCATATCCTCATAGGCTTTGAGCGGGAGTCTTGGCGCATTCACGCGATACACCTTATGGACCAGGCCGCAATCGGTCAACCAAAGCATGGCCTGTTCATATTCTTTCGCCCGCGCGCCTTCCTTGATTAGTCCGTAGATGAACTTTTTGTTCTCCTTGGTAAGTTGGGCGGGAATGTTGTTCCAGAGCGTCCGGATTCGCGGTACAACATCATGGGGCGCATGTTTGGAAAAATCCTGCTCGTAGGCGTCAAGAATGCGCTGTTGTATTTCCTGAACCTCCACAAAATCTTTATTTTGGGAAAAGCTATGCACGACCTCCGGCATCCCACCAACATAGTAATAGTATTTGAGCATGTCGATATACGTTTGCTTGAAGGTAGTCACCATAGCAAAGTCACCTTTTTGCAGCAACTCTACATACCGGTCGTTGCCCATCGCGGTCAAAAACTCGGTGAAGCTAAGAGGGTACAAATCCAAAAACTCCGCCTTACCTACAGGGAAAGACGTGCCCTGATGCAAGGCAACGCCCAGGAGTGAACCGGCGCACATGATTTGATATTGTGGCGCATCCTCATTAAAGTATTTCAACGCAGTCAATGCTTTCGGTACTTCCTGTACTTCATCAAAGATGAGCAGGGTATTCGTGGGATCGATCTTCTGGCCGGAATATAGTTCCAGCCCCATCATGATACGCTCCACGTCCAAATCGGCTGAAAATAAATCCTTCATGCGCTGATTATGGTCAAAGCTGATGTAGACGGTCCTATCAAAGGCAACCCTGCCAAACTCCTTCATCAGCCAAGTCTTGCCGACCTGCCTTGTACCGCGAATAATGAGCGGTTTTTTGTTCCGCTTTGCTTTCCACTTATGCAAATCCTCTATCGCTGTTCTATACATGGTTCATCACCTCACAAGCTGAGCATACCTTGTTTTGGCATAAATTACAATGATATTTGAGTCATTTTCTACACTTTTTACATCGAAAGTTTTCAAATCAAAATAATGTTTCTTGCAGTGTTATTTGTCTTTTCTGAAGTTGTACTGAAAATGGAACATTTACGACCGTACTAAGACACTTCCTCCCATTCTCCAAACTCCCCAATCAAGGCATCTTCTATCTCCTCAAGGGTAATACACCCTATTTCCTTAAGGCGTCCGTCTTCCGACCATGTCAGGAAATCTTCGTATGTTAATTCTGGTTCTTCATAATAAAATTTCAGAAAGGAAAACCATATGCCGTCTGTACCCCTGTCCTCTTCGTAACGAAGCAGGTAATATTCAGTCTCTTCAAGTGTACTTTGAAAGAAGACGGCCTGGCCGGGTACGATCAGCACAACTAGGGCATCTGTATATTCACGACCGCTAAACTGAAGGGTAAACGCCTGTAAGTGGGTTTGATTATTTGCCTGTTGCAGTGGGTCGAGGGATTGTTCTCCACTGACTATCCAGGTATAAACAGCTTCTGTTGCTTGGGTGTTTTCCATTTCTTCGGCAATATCTTCGAGGCGATGCGAAACGAACAGGGGTAAAGTAAATTCCTGACAGGCTGCGGAACGACAGTGATAGACAGGCACATTATCTATGTGCCCGACACCGTGGGCCAAATCAATAGGAACGGTTCGGGTGGTCAGGTATCCTGTATCGCCACAGCCGCACGAGTCAATAGGTTCTATGGTTTGATCAAACACATATGACACCTCACTAAAGTTTTTTAAAGGCTTAATTCTACAAGACTTACAGATCTCCTTTTTGCCTAAACTCTGTACATATTAAATGTAGCCAATTATCACGAACTTTACACGTGTTAATCAAGCCTTCATTTATCCGGGGTTTAATTTTTTTGACCTTGTCTGAGTGTTGGTTTATACTAAGATAGGTAGACCAATGATATGAGGTGTAAGGTTGACGAAAAAAGTCGCAGTTGTCACTTTGGGATGTCCAAAGAATCAAGTAGACAGTGAAATAATGGCGGGATTACTGGCCCAAGATTATAGCTTTATAGAAAACCCCGCAGAAGCGGATATTATTGTCGTAAATACCTGTACATTTATCCAATCGGCCAAGGAAGAATCGATTGAAGCTATTTTTGAGATGTCTTGCTTTAAGGAATCCGGCACTTGTCAGACCCTGATTGCGACAGGGTGCTTGGCGCAGCAGTACGGGCAAGAATTAATGCAGGATATTCCTGAATTGGATGGTGTGCTGGGAACCGGAAATATTGATGAAATTGCCAAATTAGTTCAAGTTTGTGAGGGGACACGAACGACGCTTATTCAAGGAGGAACCCCTGATTTTCTTCATAATGACTTGATGCCCCGTAAACGATTGACCCCTGATTATTTAGCTTATGTAAAGATTGCAGAAGGCTGCGATAACTGTTGTACTTATTGTGTTATTCCGTATGTACGCGGACGCTTTCGCAGCCGTTCGGAAGAATCAGTGATCCGCGAAGTCCAGGAAATGGCCGCTCAAGGGGTTAAGGAAATTATGGTTATGGCCCAGGATACCACGCGCTATGGACATGATCTTTATGGAGAACTCCGCCTTCCTCAACTAATTCATCAGCTTGCTCGTATCGAGGGTATTGAATGGATCCGGCTAATGTATTGTTATCCGGAACGGTTTTCAGATGAACTAATTGAGACTATGCGTCAGGAACCCAAAGTTTGCAGGTACGTTGATTTGCCGTTGCAACATGCGGATAATAAAATATTAAAAGACATGAATCGACGCGGAACAATTGAGGAGGCTGAAACGCTGATTGGAAAATTGCGCGATGCCATGCCGGACATCACCGTTCGGACGACTATGATCACGGGTTTTCCGGGAGAGAGTGAACAGGAATTCCAAACTATGGTAGATTTCATTGAACGTGTTCAGCTTGACCGGCTCGGGGTGTTTGCCTATTCCCAGGAGGAGAATACACCGGCGGGTCTTCGCTCGGATCAGGTTTTGCCAGAAATTCGTGAATTTCGCAGGGAACAGATCATGCAAATCCAACAAGAAATCTCTCTGGTGAGGCAACAACGTTGGGTTGGTCGGGTTGTTTCGGTGCTGCTTGAGCAGAAACAGCCAGGCGGACGGTGGATGGGACGGACTGAAGGAGACGCTCCGGAAATCGATGGGCAAGTCTATATCACAGGTACTCAGACCTCACTTCAGGTGGGTGAGATGATCAAAGTTCGCATCCTTGAAGCGGATAGCTACGATTTAATAGGAGAGGTTGTTTCGTGAATCTACCCAATCGCTTAACACTTGCTCGGATTATTTTAATACCGGTGTTTATGGCCTTTTTACTCCTTAAAATCCCTAAAGGTCATGAGATTTTTCCGCATCAAGATGTTGTGGCGGCAATAATTTTTATTTTAGCTGCCGCGACGGATGGTTTAGATGGCTATATCGCTCGCAAGCGGCACCTGGTTACGAATTTGGGTAAATTCATGGATCCGCTTGCCGATAAACTATTGGTTTCCGCTGCCCTGATTTCCTTGGTACAGCTTGGAGAGGTGATGGCTTGGGTTGCCTGGATCATCCTGGCAAGAGAGTTTGCCGTGACGGGACTACGAGCTATAGCGGCTGTGGACAGAGTTGTCATCAGTGCCAGTAAGCTCGGAAAAATAAAGACTGTTTCCCAGGTTATTGCAATTTCGGCAATCTTACTGCATGATTGGCCCCTTTCTTTAATCGGTATTCACATTGGCCAACCCTTCTTATACATCGCCTTGTTTTTTACAGTCATCTCAGGTCTTGATTATTTGCTCAAAGCTCGGAAATTATTACATAAATAGATTATTTCGGCGAACAAGGGTGTTGGGTAATACCAGCGAAGCTGTCACCAGGGGCAAAGTAGATGGTTTTAAATGGAAAATTTATTGATCACATCGTTATATTCTTGTTGGGCATCAGAATCGCTAACTTTGAATATACCTCAAGAGTCTGTATATTTCTTCTTCCACGAGGATTCAAATAGTAAACGGCTTGCTTTTTGGCCATTGAATCAGTGAACATGGCCAGTAATTCCTTAAATGACTGAGGGAACGGGACAATACGGTCCTTGTTCCCTTTGCCTTTGTTTATCCGTATTTGGCAGTGATTAAAATCAACGTCTGTAAGCTTGATGTTTATTAACTCACTGACCCTTGCGCCAGTATATAAAAGCGTTTTCACTATCATCATGTCCTGAAAGTTTATGGACAAACGCCATCAACCGGAATATCTTCTGACAAAGGAAAATAATGCAATCCTGTTTGACATATCTTTAATAAGCTAAAGGGCTTTAATGACAGGCCGGTGAACCTCGTTATTCGATTGGAATTGAAGGATGCCTTTTAATGATTGTTTGCTGACTATCGGATAGAGCACGTCCCTAATAATTCCGTTCGGGAAATCTAATGCTGTTTGCGCTAGGCTGAACAGGATTCCTTGTTTATTGCTAACCCGTCTAAGATCGTTTAGTATTAAGTGGTTTGTCATTTAATTTCTATTCGCGGGGTCTAAATCCACCGCCTTTAGGCGGTATAAGCTTTAAGCCTTAAAGAACAGAGAGGACGGACATACTAATTCTAAAAGGAGATTAGTCTGTCGGTAGATGGATTCGCTCAATTCAAAGGATACCAAAATGGCACTCGACGCTCATTCAATCAGAGGGGCTGTCTCAAAATAATGTTTTAGTGCGCCATTCTGAGGCGACTACTCATGAAGATTCCCGGAAAAATTAAGAAAAGAGTGTGAAATCAGCTCGCATCATCGCTGATTTCACACTCTTTCTAATCTTAGGAACACCAAAAAAGAGGATTTTTTGGATCTCTCAAAACTCCTTCTTTAATGGCTCAAGCAGATTTATGCAACTTTTATTTCGTGCAACGAACAGCTGCATCTGTCTTGTTGTATTTTATTATGCAATTTATTAATGTTAAACTCAAAAGCCAACAGCAAAAATTCAGTTTTAACGTTCTTTTTACCACGCATTACAAATCGACGAAAGCTATGATCTTCTTTCAGTACTCCAAAAGCCCCTTCAACTTGTATGGATCAATTCATCCTTAGTAAAATACCCTCAGTCGTTGTGATATTATGTAATGATTCTGCTCGTTTTTCCAAAAATAGTTTGGATGTCGATAGTTTCTTATTACCCGCTGCTTTGGTACAATGCTGCTTGAATTTACAGCCTTCACAACTCTCACATTCATAGAGGGTCACATCGGATTTATAGCCACTTTAAGACGTTCTTGTCGTCTTTCCAACAACCGCTAGTTTTTTATGATTGGCGCAAAGATATTCGTCTTTTTCCGTATCATAGATCATATTTTCCCGTTTGCCGATAATCTTGCTATAATTTCTATTTTTCATAGCCTCATATGTCTGTGGCTTGATGAAGGCCTTTTGTCCATGTCCATGTAAATAAACATAGTTTTCTTCACTTTCATAGCCTGCATCGGCAATGATATGGAGATATTTTTTAGGTAAGTTTTCAATGAGCTTCTCCAGAAAAGGGATCAGCGTCATTTGATTGTGGGCGTTCACTCGATATGGCTAGTCCTACGATATATTCAGCTTCCACGCCAATTTGGACATTGTACCCTGGCTTTAGCTGAGAATTCCTCATGTGATCTTCTTTCATGTGCATAAAGGTAGCATCCGTATCAGTCTTAGAGAAGCTATTTCTACCATCGAAAAGTTCTGACTCGTCTTTTCGCTTTTATATAAGAAAAAGGGCCACCTCTTCATAGAAATTACATTTCTATTTTGAGACAGCCCCTAGTTTAGTTAAAGAAGCCCTCAGATCATCATTACCAGCAAAGTAGCAATTGATCTGAAGGCGTTTACACTTACACAAATATTGGTTGTTCTATAATATTCCTACTTGAGGATATTTGTGAAGGGAGATTATAGAAAAGGTCAATTATACTCGTTTCAAAAATTATACTCACAAGAAATGTACGATTATTATCCTCAGGTTTATTTTTTTATCCCCTACGCACCTTCCTTTATGGAAGAACCTCATGTTGTCTGTCAACCATATTACTCAAAAAAATATATATTTTCTATATATACCCGTTTTTAAGCAAACACTAATTTCATAAAGGGTGATATCAGGTGAGACATCTCCGCGGGTTTTAGTATTGAATTTTGAGTAATTTTTTTTGCATTTTAGCAAATTTCTACATATTATTCCAGTTTATTGTGATATAATCCTCCTAATATTTAAATGGTATTTATCATTTAAATATTAAGCCATCAGATCAAAAACACCCTGAGAAAGTAGTATTTGATCTGATGGACTGCCCCTACACAAATTGTAGGTGATTTATTTTACACCTACTGGGGATGTTTTGTGAAGGGAGAT
>NZ_JCAIJG010000194.1:0-19522 GCF_059735615.1 Desulfosporosinus sp. Tol-M2 | reverse complement strand
CACGAACGACTTGTCAATGATGAAATCTCCAGGAACCGGGAGGAATCCAATTTAAACGCCAGACAAGTCCGCGAAGAGCTTAATCAGTCTGTCCATTCATTTAACGAATCCATTCTGGCGCGTATGACAGAAATCGCCAACCTGCAACGAAACCAATTAGACATTTTCGCCACCCAGTTAAATTCTCTTACCAAAACAAATGATCAGAAATTAGAACAGTTGCGCCGAACAGTGGAAGAACGGCTTCTGCTCATGCAACAGGATAATGGGCGGAAACTGGATCAGATGCGGGCAACTGTCGACGAAAGACTCAACGCGACTCTTGAGCAGCGCTTGGGAGAATCCTTTAAGTTAGTTAGTGAACGCTTAGAGGCGGTGTACAAAGGGCTTGGGGAAATGCAAACCTTGGCTTCCGGTGTCGGAGACTTAAAGAAAGTCCTCACCAATGTAAAAACTCGAGGAATTTGGGGAGAAATTCAGCTGGGAAATCTATTGGAGCAAATCCTGACTCCCGAGCAATATGCCACGAATGTTCTGACCAAAGCCGGAAGCAACGACCGCGTTGAATTTGCCGTCAAGCTCCCTGCCCGGGACGGTCAGGACAGTATTATTTGGCTCCCGATTGACGCAAAATTCCCCATCGAGGATTATGAACGTTTAATAGCCGCCCAGGATCAAGCCAACCTTCCCCGCATTGAAGAACTTGGTAAGTCTCTGGAAAATCGCATTAAGCTGGAGGGAAAAACCATTCGGGACAAATACATTGATCCCCCGCATACCACGGATTTTGGCATCTTATTCTTACCGGTTGAAGGATTGTATGCCGAGGTGTTACGCCGTCCCGGCCTTTGTGAAATCCTCCAACGGGAGTACAAAGTAGTCATAACCGGTCCAACCACGCTTGCTGCCCTTCTAAACAGTCTCCAAATGGGCTTTCGGACCCTGGCTATTGAGAAGCGCTCCAGTGAAGTATGGAGCTTACTTAGCGCCGTGAAAACGGAATTTGGCAAGTTTGTGGAGGTTCTTGAAAAAACGCAAAAGAAACTCCGGGAAGCGAGCAGCACTATCGAAACAGCGACCAGAAAATCCCGAACCATCACCCGAAAGCTTAAAAATGTACAGACTCTCCCGGTCCACGAAGCCGCATTGCTCCTAAATCAAGGATTTGAAAGCGAGGACTAACCTGTAAATCATTTATACCCAGCTTCTTTAAAGTAATTTTTTTGAATGACGAGATCCGCCAGATCAATTCCTTTAATCCGGTTCTCCTGTTCCGTACTATTTTCAGCTTTTCCAACATATTGCTTGTTAGCCAAGACCGCAAAATCCTTTTTGGTATTCAGTAAGTTCCTTCCAAACACTGTATTTTGATAACTATCTTCCATAATACCCATTAGGTAGGCAATCGTCGGCATGATATCAATTTGTCCGCCGGTTATCGTAATTTCTTGTCCGTTCATTCCTTCATGATAGATCATGAGAGGTATCCGTTTACTGTCATCGCGCCACCAGTCTGCCTGAGGTTGAACTTGTTTCACTTCATCGTTATAGTACTTATGCACTCCGGTATGGTCCCCACAGATCACAACCACCGTATTATCCAATACCCCGCTCTGATCGAGAGTACCTAAGAAACTGCCGATTTGTTCATCCGTATAGTTTATACTTTGGAAATAACCACCCAATTTCGTCTTATTTAATTCCTCACTCAGAACCAGCTTCCGGTATTGATCGGGTAGTTCAAAAGGGTTATGGCTTGTTAAGGTAATCATAAAATTATAGAAGGGCTGCTTTTCACTGGCAATGATGGGTGCTATTTGCTTAAAATAACTGCCATCACTGATTCCCAACCCAATTTTTTCGTCCATGTTAAAATCAGTTTCGTCCAGCGTCTTTTCAAAGCCTATGGAAGTCAGGGCCGACATCCAGTTCCAATAAGAACCTTTATCCGGATGAATGGCTAAGGTGCTATACCCCGCTCCCTTCAGAATCTTAGGAAGTGAATTATAGCTATTATTGGGAAAACGGAAAAAGGTGGAACCCGTACGGACGGGATAGACCGAGGTGTTAGTCATTAAGTCAGCATCCGCACTGGAACCATTATAGACTTGTTCATAAAAATTAGAGAAGTAAAGACTGTTTGCCAAAAGCTTATTGAGGTTAGGGGTAATTTCCTGGCCGTTGACCTTTTTGTTGATGACGGAATTCTCCAGTGACTCCACTTGAATGATCAGAAGGTTTTGTCCCTTGTACATACCGCTATACATATTCGTTGGCAGATTTTCTTGCTTTTGTGCAAACCAACTTTTGATTTCTTGGTTCTCCTCGGGAGTAAGTATTTCAGTCCGTTTATTTTCGAAGTAATTATATATGTCAAAGGCATGATATCCCAGCGCGGAGAGGTTAGACATTGTCTGATTTGGTGACCAGGAGACTCTAAACAACATATCTTCCCCTTTTCCGCGCAGATCCAGTTGAACATGTTGATAGTACACATACGAAACGGAAAGTGCAAAAAGAATTAAGAGAGTAGATATGTTCCTTTCCGCCCTAACGTATAACTTTTTATACTTTAGGCCGATCCCCGCTAAAATTAACAGGTCTAAGAAAAATAGGAGATCGACAGGACGCAGCATCGACACGATACTACCGGCAAGATTATCAAGATTCGTTGTTTGACCCAGCAGGTAGGGCGAAAGAAAACAACTGTAACCACGGTAATACATCAAGTCCGCAACAAGTAATAAGGAAAACAAAAAGTTAAAAATCACTAAAAACCCAAATCTGGCTCGTCTCTGAAACAGAAAGGCCAAACTCAGTACTATGACGATCAAGGAGACATAAACAGCCAGTGGCGGCGGCGAACTAAAACTATGAAAAGCCTTAACAAGACTAAAACTGGTAGCGTTATCATTATTAATTAGTCCCAAGAAAAATATGGACTTAGCCAATAGTGTTATGGTCGTGAATATAAATCCGGCGTCTTTAAGCCACACAAACCCCGATGCAATCAGATTCCGTAAACCTGTTAAACACTTCGAGGCATTAGAAATATTTTCTTTTGAATCACACCTTAAATACTTTTTTAGGTTTGGCAAGAATACATCATTCCTTATATTGATAGTGTATTGTAATTATTCTATATTCGACAATAGTTTCAGTTTAACCTTTAATTAATAAAATCTTCAATTAATGCTTTTCCGAGGAAATTTTTCGTATACTGCGGATAATGACTACCAGGAGGACGGCCACGACGATAACCAGAATTCCCTGCATCAGCCGGGAATTCCGCTCGGTCCATGGTCGGGTATCTTTAAACTGATGCTCAGTTGCTGGTCCATATCGATCTCCCCCATCTTTTATTTTTTTTAATCAGTCACTTTCTCTTAATCGCATGACCACCTTTTGGACGGGTGAGAAAATAAATAACACCGGCGACAATAAGGGTTAGAATTGCAGCATTAGGCAAGGTAATATATTCTTTTGGCAGAGAAGTGGCGAGTCCGATATAGCCAAACATAATAAAGATCATCGCCGAGATCCCTTTTACAAGTCTCTCCGAAATCTTTTTTCCCGCCAGTACTCCAACATAAATGCCTAGTCCATCGGCAATCATCATGCCGGTAGTTGTACCCAGCAAGGTAGCAAGTGGGGAAGGGTATTTCGCGGCAAGGGCTATTGTAGCCAACTGGGTTTTATCTCCCATTTCCGCAATAAAGAAAGCAATTGCCACAGTCGTAATAGGGCCAAACTTGGATGGTTTCTTATCTTCGCCGTCAAGAGTATCCCCCCTGATGGTCCATAAACCAAAGAGAATGAACGATGCGGCGGCTATACTTTGGACAAGTTGAAGATCAAAATTGGTGCCCAGGTATGCACCTACCGTCACAGCCAGGGCATGATTCAATATAGTCGCCAGGAATACTCCAATAAGCACTGATTTGGCGGGAAATCGAGTAGCAAAGGCCATCGCGAGCAATTGGGTTTTGTCTCCCATTTCGGCTAGAACCACCATCAGAACAGCTCCCAAAAAAACTAACACTATTTAACCCCTTTCGAAATATCTAAAATAAAAAGCGAGAACCTTAGCACAGTTTTCTGGTACAATAAACTGTGCTAAAGGTCTCGTCTTATTGACTAAATCAATAAGGTAAAGCCAGGTTCTAAATCAGTCTGTTGACTTTACCAGCACATAAAGTGCTTGTTGCACCCTTTTAATATTATGGAATTATTTTAACGTATTAAATTATTACTTGTCAATGTTAGCGGGCTTCAATAAGTGATTACTCCTTGGTGGATTTGCCACAATTTGACTATATTTTGGGCTTGGTCTTGGAGAATGGCACTCCCTTTTCGCCCAATCTGATTATTCCATAGATCGTAGCCGGCTTGAGAACAAGTTGAGCAAGCTTCTCTTTCGGTTTACGGAATTCTGTTACACATACCGGCTAATGAACAATTGGCGCGCCGAATAGGATAAAGAAATCGTAGTCAACTCCGGCTTCAGCACCGGTACCGAAGGTCATATTGATATTCTGCAACAGTACTTTTAGTTTGTAACCGTTGTTTTCCACATTCAAGGTCATCGCTTCCGGAGGAAGCGATTCTTTCGGCGCTTTTCCAATCCCGGACAAGTTACCGGCTAATTCGTAGAGGCCGGTACTCACCAGCTCAGTCCCGGCTGCATCCTTAACCGAAACCCGGACTTCTTGCGGCGTCAGACGCTCAACCGTGAGCTCGTAACTCATATCCCGGATCTGAAACTCATGCTTCGATGTTTCCTCCGCAGGCATTTTCCGGTAGGAACCGATGCCCGTGACAAATATATCGTAGCCACTGATACTGAATGGTTTTTGCATATCCAGACCGGCATAGAAATATTGAGACTCGGGATTGATGGCTTCATAAGCAGTTTCAAAACCAAAAACGCTTTTCATTTTTTCATCCGTTACATAACCATATTTTTGATTATCGTACGTCTTGAAATCTGCCGGCAGCCAGGCCAGATACTGCAGGTAATTGCGGATTCCCAGGTAATTGAGGATGTTGGTGGTTTCCAGCCGCAGTCGCATGGTAACGTCGGCTTTGGGTGTGATTTTGCCCCCGGTCAGCACTCCTTCGGTGGTAAGCATCTGCTCCAGGCGGGTTATCTGAGAATTGCGCGAGACGGTGAAAGCGTCAACAGGCGGGATGACTGAGACGATGGCCAAGCCCGCTCCCAATAAAGCGATAATGAAATTTTTACCGACCGGCTTGAAGCTGAGGACAATCCCACAGATTAACGAATAGATCCCGAATAAGATCACGTAATAGCGCGCTTCCGTCACCCCGTAGGCGTTTAACCGGATATAGACGGAGATCAGCTGCATGATAACCATCAAGATCAACACTTTGGGGAATACTTTGCGATAATAGGCGGCGAATTTATCTTCCAAGTGGCTGGCCAGCACATAGACTATCAGGCCAACTGCCGAGTAGGCCAGGATCATCGGCCCCAGCTGTCCGGAAGGCCATTTGAAAGTGAAGAGGATCTTACCAAAATAGACAATCAAAACCAGGCTGTAAGCGGCGATCAACGGAACTGTGATATAGGAAATCAGGATTTTCAGGACCTGAGGATAACCGGCGGCGTGCTGGGTATAGGCTATATCTTCTTCCGTCTCGGAATTAAAAAGGGGCAGCCGCGAGAGATAGTAGGTGGTGGCAAAGAAAATCCAGATGATGGCCATGGTATAAGTGTATGAATCTTCGTTGACTTTGAAGAGCAGCGCGTCGATGGCAGCGATGATGCTGGAGATGCCGGCAGCCAGGACAGCTGAAAACAGAATTGAGGTGAATGTCGATTTGAAGTGCGTCAGGGCTATGCTGTTAAAATCAGCTTTACCTTTGTATGACGGCACCCAAATGTAAATGCAAAACATGGCAAATACAGCGACAATAGTCCGAGCTCTGACGGCGTAGTCGATACTCGGTGCGGAGGCGATAATCAGATAATAACCGCCAACCAGCAGCGCTGCGACAACATAGACCAACAGCCGCAATTTCTGCAGTCGTTTGAAGCGTTCACAACAAAATTGCGCGGCCACTGTCAGGAACGCACCCAGGCCAAAAGTGAACAAAAGCTTCTGGATAAAGAGGTCTGGGGTGTTATGCAGTGAAATCATGTAGCAGGTAACGATAGTGGCACAGGCCAGGCAGACGACAGTCAGGGGAAAACGCGTAACAGCTTTGATAAATCCTTGGCCGGTGTTGACTATTGCTTTGAAAAAGCGGTTCATAGTGTTCCCTCCTTACATAAGTATTTTGTGCATTGTACCTGTTTGAATTCCTATTTCTTGTAAAGATTTCAATACTCCTTCTCGTCTACTTGTTTCAGCATTTGTTTCCCTACTAAGGATTATAACAGAAAAAAATGCCATTTGAATGGCATTTTTCTTGTATTATGGAGCGATTTCTGAGTGTTGTAATTAAATGATCATAGTATCTTAATGAATTGATACCCCAGTTCCATCGATTATTAATTCTTTTAATCCTGTCGAATGACTACTGCCGCGCATTTTGACGATTCTTAGATATCTGTTTAAATCCTTATCTTCCTCTTTAAAAGTCAAAAGTAATAAATTGTCTGCGACAAAACTGACTCCATGCTTTGTTAGAGCAGATATTGTTGAAGTGGTTTGCATTTCGTGGGTAAGTAAAACGGTAACTCCATGAGACTTAAAATAATCTGTAAGCCCCCAGATATGATCCGTATATTTAATCTTATCACTCATTCCGACTTCAAACGAAGAGATAGAATCAATGATTAATCTCCCGGCACCAACTTTATGAACAAACTTCTGAATTCGATAAACATGTTCATCGACATCCAGCTCAACAGGGGAAACGTAGATTACATGTAACATACCTTGCTCGATATAAGGTCTGATATCTTGACCAATTTGAAGAAAATTATTAATGGTTTGCACAGGATTTTCTTCAAAACTTACAAATACTGTGATAATCCCAGACTTTATACCCGCTAATACGAAGCTTAGAGCCAGCATAGTTTTTCCCGAACCGGAAGGTCCTGTGACTAAGGTAGTTGATGCTTTAGGAATGCCTCCCCCCATGAGCTGATCCAGTTTTGGTATCCCTGAAGAAACTCGCTCCTTATATTGGGCGATATCTTGTGACAATACCGTAGAGGTTAAACGAGGATACACGTTAAATCCATCTTTAGATATCTTAAATACTACCTCACCGTTAGAATGATCGGTTCCCCTCATTTTTAAAACCCGTAAGTATCTCTTCTGATGCTTCTTTTCTTCCGTTCCATAGAGATAAATAATGCCGTCGGTTATCGCACTTTCTGGTCTATTTTCAATATCTCCTTCCGAGTACTCACCCAAAAGAATGGTTGTACAGCCCCAAGCTGTCAATTGAATGGTTAAATCAGTAATAAACTCTCGAAATTTCATCGAATCGGGAATGATATCTGCGAAGGTTTTGATGGTATCTACAAAAACCATTTTCGGTTGGTATTCTTTAAGATAGTTATCAATTAATTTAATAGCTTGCGTCGGGCCCTCTTTACGTAACACACCACCCAAGTCCTTATAAAAAATACTTTTTTGCACTTTATCAATATCAAAGAAACTGAACTCTTGTTGAAATCTCATTATTTTAATTTGCGGTTCCGATAGGGTAGTTAGATACAATGCCTTATCGTCATTTCCTGTATTTTGGAACATTATCTGATGTGCCAAGATTGTTTTTCCTGTTCCTGGTCGTCCAGCCAGCAATATTGTTGAACCCTTTGGTAGTCCTCCGCTTAAGATCTGATCAAATACTATAATACCCGTTGAAATCCTATCCAATTCTACTTCACCCCTTCCAACTAAGACTTAAACTGCTACATCTTCAACAATGAAATTAGCCCGCACTTGGGTTAGTTGTTTTACCACTTCTTTTCCAACCAGCTGGACCAAAGTGTCGATAATATTATTCAGGAACTCCGTAAGAACAAGAATTGCACGATCGGGTTCGATTTTGGATAACTCTTGTACGTCAACCCCATCCTCTGAAACCCGAATTAAATTAGCTTCATCATATTTTAGTTCCGTCTTCCACAAGGCACGTTCAAAAATGATCACGAAAACTCGAATACCAATAGTCTGTCCAACTGATTCAAATAAATCATCAATCATCTTTTTACGAAAATTAAAATCCACTCTTCTCCCTCCCTCTCAGTCAGTGCTATTGGTAAAACATCTTTTGCCTTTCCTTGAAAATCCATTCACATGCTTCTTTTTCTTGATCTAGAGCGGCTGCCTCGAGTTTCGAAGCCCAGTCAAAGACCGGAGTTATTTTCAGAGTTCCGGATGATCCTTTTAACTTGTGAGCCAACCCTCCTAATTTTTTAAAATCATCCTGCGCGATAGAGTCTTCAATCTCCTGAAATAGACCCGATAAATTGCATGCGAAGTCTACAAATAATTCCCTGGCATCCTCCAGTAATAATCCAGTGCTTTCAGTAAATGCATCAATATAACTTACCAGAAAATCCAAATGTTCCGCACTCGCTTTGCTGTCCTTTAAGTTGTCTTGGATCATCTGGAACAGAACATCAAAATCAATAGGCTTTTTGATATAATCATCCATGCCTGCTTCGATGCACTTCTCTTTATCACCCTCCATAGCATTGGCCGTCATGGCAATAATGATCGTGTGTTTACTACTGCCTTCCAGTTTCCTTATTTTTTCTGTGGTTTGATACCCATCCATCCCAGGCATCTGACAATCCATAAAAACGATATCATAGTTCTTACTCAGTACAGCTTGATAAGCTTCCAGTCCATTCACCGCCACATCGCAAGTCAAGTTCCGTGTCTTAAGCAATGCTGTGACGGCTTTGCGATTCATTTCATTGTCTTCAACCAAAAGTATCTTGGGTTTCTTATTATATAGATTATTATGAACTTTTTCTTTTGTCCTGATAGGTATAGTTTCTTTTGTATTCTTTAAACCAAGAACGACGGCAATACAATTAAGCAAATCATCTTTTCTAATCGGTTTGCTAAGAAATCCTGAGAAGCCCAGTTGCTTTGCCTCTTTGACATTCACGTTTTGAGCTGCGGAGCTAAGCAGTATCAGTTTAACATCTTTGGCAAATGGAATAGCCGTTAAAGAAGTTGCCAGCTCATAACCACTCATGCTTGGCATTTGGTAGTCTATTAATGCAACATTTATTTTGTCTTTGGTCCTCGCGCAGGAAATGATTGAATTCATTGCCAGACCGGCATCGTTGGCTTCAAATACCTTGCCTCCTATCTCACCAAGATACGAAGCAGCAATTTTCCTATTATTCGCATTCTCATCGACAATAAGAAGATTCACACCGTGCAGATGTTCGAAGGCCAACCTAAGGTCCGAGGCTCTTTTCGTTATCTTCAAACGTATCTCAAAATTAAAGATTGAGCCTTCCCCAAGTACACTTTCAACCTGAATATTACCTCCCATAATTTCAATCAATTCTTTAGATATCACAAGTCCGAGGCCCGTCCCTCCAAAATTTCTGGTTGTTGAGGCATCTGCCTGGATAAAAGATAGGAAAAGCTTTGGAATATCCTCCTGGCTAATTCCGATACCTGTATCTTTGACACCAAACTTGATTAGGCCAATATCATTTTCTATCTCTGTACAATCAACTGTTACAGAAACCTCGCCGCGTTGAGTAAACTTCACTGCGTTACCGACAAGATTGTTTAGTATTTGCCTAAGCCGATGCGGATCGCCCATAACCTCTTCAGGAACGTTAGCATTTATCATCGTATGAAGTACAATGTTTTTTTCAGTAGCTTCCGGTACCAGGAGTGAGATAGCATCCTCAATGGCCGTTCTGATATTAAAACAAGATTTTTCCAGCGTTAGCTTTCCGGCTTCAATCTTTGAAAAATCCAAAATATCATTAATAATGTGCAGCAATGTTTCTGAAGCAGATTTCGCCCCACGTATGAACTCTTTCTGTTCGGCAGACAAGTTTGACATGCGCAATAACTCCAGAAAACCCATTAAGCCATTGATTGGTGTTCTAATCTCATGCGACATATTCGCCAGGAACTGACTCTTCATGATATTTGCTGCTTCAGCTTGTTCTCTGGCAATTTCCAACTCTGCAGTCCGCTTTTCTATCTCTTTGTACTGGTGGGTAAGTTTTTTATTAATAATGACTAATTCTGCTGCCAGTTTCTCTTTTTCTTTGTTATGATAAGCAAGCTCTCTTTGAAAGTCAAGTTCTTTGTTTGCAATAACTAATTCCGCTGCCCGTTTTTCTTTCTCCCCAGCGAGATTTCTAAGTTCATTTAATTGCCATTTTTCCTTGGATATATCAATAAAACTTGTTATTAAATAATTCTTTTCCGGATAATACACATTCACCCTATACGATTTAGTCAAATATTCTGAACCCTGGCCAAATTCATTTTTACCGGCATTTATTACTATCTCACCCTCAAAATTAATCCAACTTAACCCATTATTTTCGCTGCCCTGAAATACATCGGACATTTTCCTGCCAATGATATCGTTCCCTTTTAATCCCGCAAGTTTTTCAAAGGCGACGTTTACTTCAATAAATTCATAGTCACAAGGATTACCGTCTTCATCACAGATTATTCTGTAATATACATATCCCACCGGCGACTCTTGAAACATCTGTTTATAAAAATCATCCTTCAAGTGGTATACCTCCATTTGCTTCCCTAAGGGTTGCTGGCTTACCTGTTTATATTTCAACACCTATCCCTTAAATCCTTTGCAACAAACCGGTTGTTCTCTTAACTAAATACCTCTAACCCCACAGGCACTTGCGGGATTAGAGGTATTTATAGATCCGATACTCATTCTGAGAAATTATTATGGTCTTCCCAAATACTTGTACCAATTCTCGTATTCCCTTTCGAGCTCTATAATAGTTGATTTGTGCCTGGCATGCTTTAAGGCTTCATTAAGAGCACATTTGTCCGCATCACGGAGCAGAATTATTCGGATTGGTGCATCACTCATGTCCTTTTCCCCCATATCCAACTTACTCACTAACCTGGCTTGGCCATACTTTACTCGTAATTTGGTCCATAAGCCGTATTGTCAAAAGAACTGTTTTATTTTCGGCTTTCAATTCTTCAATTATAGCTTTAATTATTTTAACTCCTTTTTCATTGTTAAAGGTATAAAGAGATTGCATCTTTAGCCCTCCATTTCTCAATGCATTGAAGAAAAGCGTTGACTCTATGCGATAAACGTTCTGCCGAAGACCTTGACTTCTTCCATTTGTTTATTTTTAGTGATAATCTCGTTATTTCCGGCAACGGTTATGCTTGATGATCGGATAGGGTTATTCACACCGATGGAACAGTAAGCCTTAATTTCCGCGTTTTCTCCAATTACTGAATTGTGTATAAAGCAGTCATGAGAAATCCTACTGTTAGGTAATAATATAGAATTTTCAATTCTGGATTTTTTGCCCACGTAAACCCCCGGAGCAAGAATTGAATTTATGACTTCTCCGTGAATAGTGAAACCGTTACTTATCACGCTGTTTATAACCACGGCATTTGCTCCGATATATTGGTGGCGCAAATTATTTGTATTAGAAAATATTTGTAAATCAAAAATATTAAATTTCGGTTGCGGCTGCAGCAATTCCATATTGGCATTGTAGTAGCTTTCAACGGTTCCGACATCTTTCCAGTATCCATAAAAGTGATAAGAAAATAATTTTTTCTTCTGTTCCAATAGCATTGGAATTACATTTTTTCCGAAGTCATTGTCTGATTGCCTGTCACTTTCATCTTCAGTCAAAGCTCGTCTTAAAACCGGCCAGTTAAAAATATAAATTCCCATAGATGCGAGGTTACTATCAGATTTTGCAGGTTTCTCTGTGAATCTTATAATTTGAGATTTTTCATTGGCGGAAAGAATACCAAAACTTGATGTATCTTCCCAAGGGACTTCAATTACGGAAATCGTGACATCAGCCTTTTTCTCTTTATGGAACTCAAGCATATGAGAATAGTCCATGTTATAAATATGGTCGCCTGACAAAATCAGAACATACTCCGGATCGAAGCGACTGATAAAATCTATATTCTGGTATATAGCATTGGCTGTTCCTTTATACAAACTACTCCCCAGCTCCCTGGCGTAAGAAGGCAACAGATGTATACCTCCGTCAGTGCTATCAAAACCCCAAGCTGAACCGGTTCCAATATACGAATTTAGCAATAATGGTTCATACTGGGTCAAAACACCTACGTTAGAAATATGGGAATTCGCACAATTACTAAGACTAAAATCAATTATTCGATAGTTGCCTCCAAAAGATACTGCTGGTTTGGCTATACCTCGCGTAAGTCCGCCAAGTCTGCTTCCCTTCCCACCGGCCAACAACATTGCGATCATTTCCTTCTTTGACAAAATCATACCCCCTTCTCTTTTATAAAATGCATTTTAAAACAACCTGAAATCATATTATTTGAGTAAATAAGAAGGCTGACTCGATAGTCTTATCCAGTGTACCAAGATGTTCTTTCTTCGATATTTAAGATCTTAAATAAGAAGGCTGACTCGATAGTCTTATCCAGTGTACCAAGATGTTCTTTCTTCGATATTTAAGATCTTAACAAAAAAAAATGCCATTTCTATGACATTTTTCTTATAATATGAAGCTATTCTTTTCACACAAAATCTCTTCTTGATAAGCCTGCTTCTTTAGCAAGGCTTTACACCCAGTTTGTATCCTACCCCGTGTACGGTTCTGATGTAATAGGGATTAGCAATATCTGGCTCAATCTTTTCTCGTAGGCGTTTTACCAGCGAAGTGACGACTGAAGGACTTCCATAATAGTTTGAATCCCAGATTTGGTAAAGGAGCTGTTCTCTGGTAAAGACCTGATCCGGGCGGTTAGACAGCATCCAAAGAAGAGCATATTCCTTGGGGGTCAGATTAACCTCTTTACCTCCAACCTTAGTGATTCTACTGATATTATTAATAGTAAGACCTGGAAGTTCGATGATATTTCGCTCGTTTTCCGGATGATCATGTTCGTTAACCCGGCGCAATACCGCTTTAATGCGTAAGATGAGTTCTGTGCTATCGAACGGCTTGGTTATATAGTCATCACAGCCTAAGATAAGTCCTAAAATCTTATCCTTATTGTCTTCCTTGGCCGTTAGAATAATAATAGGCAGATTACTTTCTTGCCGTATTTTGCGGCAAACTTCAAATCCATCCATCCCTGGCATCATGATATCAAGCAACAGCAGATCGGGGTTGCAATTATGGCACTCTTTGATGACTTCCTCACCTTGTCCAACAAACTTTACACTAAAACCTTCCCGCGTCAATAAGATACGTAGGAATTGCCGGATACTGGCATCATCTTCTGCCACTAAAATAGTTGTTTCGATGATAACGACCTCCCTCCACTGAATATCAGCTTATAATCTCAAACTACCCCTATTGCTCTACATCTTCTAATGAAGTATCAATGATTACTTGTTATAGACCTTACCATTCTTGAATCTTATATAAATATTTTGTATATCCACCGATTCCTTCTTATCTGGTTCAATTAACCATTTGGAATTGTTAAAACTCCCAAATAATATCCTGCTCCCGTCATATTCAACGGCATTGAATTACTCCGGCAATCCATTTTAAGTCTCTGCACACTGCATTCCCCTCAAATCCTTTCCTATTTCTTTTGAGAACGGTTTTGATACGCATCTGTCATAGTCAGAGCGGATATGCCGATCACCCGGCACATTTCTACTTTAACATTTCTACATTATCCCTTCATATCCTCCCACAATAGTAATAATAATCAAAGTAAAACATATAAGGCCAGACCGTCTAAAAATGAGATCTGACCTCATGCGAATATTTGGTTTTCAAGCTTGCTTCCTCCTCAGCATCAAAAGTAATAACCAGGTCCTACATAAATTCCTTCATTTCCTAAATGAAGCCAAAAAGAACTAGCCGATAAGATAAATACTAAACAATCTCTTTATACTTTCAAAGAGATATCTATCGTCTCGAATACTGATCTAAAAGTGTCATTATGGATTATTTGATCAATCATGACTTGTTTCTCCGCCTCAGTGAATTCGTGAAAGATCGGATTTAGATACCATTCGTTTTCTCTCGGATAGTAACGCAAATTGGCTCGAACTGTTTTTTCTGCTTCATCATCTTTTACGACTAGAGTTAACGCGTAATTGTTGAAGTTAGATTTCTTATCAAAACCTGATCCGTTAACCGTTATGTCATATATCTCCATTTATAATCCCTCCACTTTAGCCAATTATTGTTTTATTATGACTGGATCGAGACATATTATTCGGCATTATCTTCGAATCCGTCGGACTAATCAAGTCTTCCGCAATTCTTTCTTTCGGCAAAACATATCGATCCTTTCAAGTAATGACTAGATAATTCTAACCGTGTAATCGTTCAGCAAAACAGGGACCCATTGAGCTCCGGCTTTTGCCCGGGACTCTGCTTTAATGTTCTTCATCTCAATCTGGGTTACGGCACCGCTCCCTTGGATGACGTAAAACAAGTCATCATCGGTACCGCGGGCAACCCCCACGAGAAAACCGGTTCCTACCGGGTCTACCTTACCGATAGCTATTCCTTTTCCGGCCCGGCCTTGGGGTTTGTATTTCTCGAACGAGGTACGTTTTACGAATCCTCGTTCCGTCAACGTCACTAAATCACCTAAAGGATTTTCTTCTGAACTGGTCAGCAGCAACGCATCGACAATCCTATCTTCTTTGCCTAAAGTCATCCCTTTGACACCGCGTGCTTTCCGTCCCATTGGGTTAATTTCCGTTTCCCGGTACCTTATGGCTTGCCCTTGACGTGTGACGAGGAATAATTCCCCAGAGGTTTTGCTCAGGAACACTTTGACCACGGCATCACCCTCTTTAAGCCCCATGGTTTCCGAAGAGCGAGCGTCTGCAAAATTACTTACTGCGCTCCGCATGACCTGTCCATCCTTCGTGACAAATACGAAGAATATGGCATCTGACGCATCTTTGATGGGAATTGTAGAGACTATTTTTTCCCCAAACGCCAAGGGACATAAATTGGTTAGGAGACCTCCTTTATCTTTATTCCCGGCTTCAGGAACAGTTTTTGCCTTAATACAGTAGAATTTGCCTGTATGGGTAAAGAAATAAAGCGTATCCTTATCTGTGCAAGTGATCCTCTCCGCTAAGGTATCTCCATCCTTAAAAGCACAGATTAGAGCATTCCCTTTATTTTTCCTGGTTTGGAAAGGCATCCTTTTAATAAAGCCCTTCGTTGTGAGCATGACTTCAATGAGACTTTCCGGTTCCGCAAAGGAACTTAGATCAAGCTGATCTTTCATTTCCTCAGGCAGAATGAGCGTACGCCGATCATCTCCGTACTTCTCGGCAATGTCTTTGAGTTCTTTCTTGATAATGTCATAAACCTTATGTACATCCGCCAGGATGCTTTCTAACTCCGCAATGAGTTTTAACACGTTGGCATGTTCCTTCTTAATACCGTCCAATTCAAAGTTCGTTAAGTTTTGCAGCCTCATATCTAAAATGGCCTGTGCTTGGCTCTCGGATAGCTCAAAACGGGTAATAAGTGCCGCCTTGGCAATAGAAGGCGTCTTACTGGCCCGGATCAGGGTAATCACTTCATCAAGGTTATTAATGGCGATCACTAATCCTTCCAGAATGTGAGCTTTTAAACGGGCCTTTTCTAAATCAAATTCTGTCCGTTTCGTGACAATGATTCTGCGATGGTTAATAAATGCGGCATTAATCTCTTTAAGCCCCAGGACTTTAGGAGTACCTTCCGCCGTGATGATTAAATTGATAATCCCAAAGGTATCTTCCAGCTGGGTATGTTTATAAATAAGACGTAAAACGTTCTGCGGATCGGCATCTTTACGGCATTCAACGACAAGTCGAATCCCCTCCCGATCGGATTCATCCCTGACCTCGCTGATCCCTTCAATTTTACTCGCAGCGGCTAACGTCTCAATCTTGGCCGCCAGCGTTGATTTATTAACTTGATAAGGAAGCTCGGTGATAATGATTAAGCTTTTACCATTTTTAGCTTGTTCGATTAGCGCCTTACCACGCATCATCACTTTGCCGCGTCCGGTTTGATAGGCATTAAAAATACCCTCTGTGCCGATTATCAGTCCGCCTGTGGGAAAGTCCGGCCCACTCAACTTTTCCATGAGCTCATCGACCGTAATCAGGGGATTATCTATTTGCAGAATCACGCCGTTTACGACTTCCCGCAAATTATGGGGAGGCATATTAGACATCATACCGACAGCAATTCCAGACCCTCCGTTGACTAAGATATTAGGAAAAGGGCTGGGGAGAACGACAGGTTCTTTCAGACGTTGATCATAGTTTGCTTTGAAAAGAACCGTATCCTTCTCGATATCTTGGGTCATCAGTTGGGCTAAATGCGTCATTCTCATTTCCGTGTAACGCATAGCTGCCGCATTATCCCCATCAATTGAGCCGAAATTCCCTTGACCATCCACCATCGGATATCTTGTTGCCCAGGGTTGGGCCATCCGAACCGCTGAATCATAGATCGACGAGTCCCCATGCGGATGGTATTTTCCCATACAGTCTCCTACCAAGCGGGCTGATTTGCTGAATGGCTTATCCGTGTGCATTCCGATTTCGTCCATAGAATAGAGAATTCTGCGCTGAACCGGCTTAAGGCCATCCCTCACATCGGGAACAGCCCGCTGCAAGATAACATGTTTGGAATAACCCAAAAACGCTTCCGGTAAGACATCTTCGAGTGGACGCTGCATAATATGATCTTCCGTAATATTCATCGGGTATTTTCTCCCCCTACTCAACCTATCATCATCTTATCATCCGTTAAGACTATATTCTCCATCAGGGTTCGTCAAGATCAATGGGTTTATTCCTAATGAAGCGAATGCATTTATCAACATTGTAAAGGGAAGGGTTATCTATTTCGCCCTTCCCTTTATATCTTACGACATATAGTCCTCTATCAGCTTCCGCAATTCTTCATCCGTCATCACACCCGCTTGGCTCCTCATCATATCAGTATCATAAGCTTTTTCTCGCGTATCGTCTTGACCGGAGCCGCCTCCTAAAAAGCGGGCAACCGTACTGTCCAGGATGGTTTTCACCCCTTGCAGCATTTCCTTAAATGCATCTTGCGCTGTCGTATAGGCGACAATGGCAGGGTTACGATCCATTAGACTTTCAATTTCATTGAGCTCATTTCTATTGGCAAGCCCGCTTCTTTGTTCACTTTCCGAAAAACGTTGGTAAGCTATCTCTAGTTCCGCAATCAATCGTTGCGCCGACTCGTCGGCTTTCATTGCCTCTTCACAACGTTGTAATTCCGCACCTTCCTGACTTTGGTCAATGGCCGCAGCCAGAAGTTCTGCCTTTTCTCTAATTTCGCTGTTCATCAATTATTCACACACCTCCGAAGATTACATTCAATATGGAACGCAGGATTACTGTAATTTACCCTTCTTATTGTACAACACGGCTGGGCAAGACTCAACCGGTTTACAGATCATCATCCGAAAAGACAATATTCTCCATCAGAAAATTGTGCCGCGGCTCAACCAGTTCACTCATTAGAATTCTGAGCTTCCGCTCGGCTTCCAAGGTATCATCAATTGTGACCTGAATCATGCGTCGGTTAACGGGATTCAGGGTTGTTTCCCAAAGTTGTTCCGGATTCATTTCCCCAAGTCCTTTATAGCGTGAAATCTTAGCTGTTTTCCCTAATTCCTTGAGCTCTTTCTTTAATTCGTGCTCGTTGAAAGCATAGCGTATAATCTTACCCCGTTCCTTCTCAATTTTATACAAAGGAGATTGCGCGATATAGACCCTCCCACTCAAAATCAGCGGCTTCATATATCTGTAGAAAAACGTCAGGAGAAGGCAGCGGATATGCGCTCCGTCAATGTCCGCATCCGTCATAATACAGACACGGGCATAATTCCCCTTCTCTAAATCGAACTCTTTGCCGATCCCCGAGCCAATGGCTGTGATAATGCTCCGTATCTCCTCATTTCCTAAGACCTTATCTATCTTGGCCCGGTAAGTGTTAATGACCTTCCCCCGCAAAGGAAGAATGGCCTGAAAGCGTCGATCTCGCCCCATTTTAGCCGAACCGCCTGCACTATCCCCTTCGACAAGGAAAAGTTCATTACGTGATTTATCTTTCCCGCTGCAGGCCGCAAGTTTGCCGCTAAGAGCCTTAACTTCAGCATCCCGAGCTTTCTTTTTAAGCTCCTTGGCTTTCTTGGCTGCAAGTCTGAGCAGGCAGGTTGTCAACGTCCGATTGATAACGTCTTTGGCTACGGAAGGATTTTGCTCAAAAAATTGACTGATCCCCTCGTTGGTCAGCGATTGTACAATTCCCTCAACTTCCATATTGGAGAGTTTCGTCTTGGTCTGTCCCTCAAATTGAGGATCTTTAACCTTGAGTGATAATACACACGTTAAGCCGTCTTTAAGGTCGTCCCCGATAAGGCTCTCCTCTTTTTTGAAAAGATTATTTTTCCGGCCGTAATTATTAAAGACTTTGGTTAACGCAGTTCGAAAGCCTGACTCATGAGTTCCGCCCTCATCTGTCGGGATATTGTTAACATAAGAGCGCAGCGCTTCATCATCTCCGTCATTGTACTGAATAGCACACTCCAATATTACATCATCTTTTTCCCCTTTAAAGTAGATCGGATTTTTATGTACGGGCGAAACACTTGCTAATTTAATTAAGTGCTCAATAAAACCAATAATCCCATTTTTCGGAGCAAAGGTTTCTGACTTTGTTTCGCCGCGTAGGTCAGTAAGGAGTATGGTTAAGCCGCTATTCAGAAAAGACAGCTCCATTAAGCGACTCCTTAGGGAATCATATCTGAAAACGGTAGTTTCGTTGAAAATGGATGGATCCGGTTTGAAAACCACACTCGTTCCTGTACCTGTAATTTTTTTCTTAATGACTTGCAAATCCGACTTGAGCTGACCCCCGTTTACATACTCAACCCGGTAAAGTTTTCCGCCCCGTTTTATGTCAACTGTTAAATAAACAGACAAGGCGTTGACCACGCTTGCTCCGACGCCATGCAACCCTCCGGAAGTTTTATAGGTATCCCCACCAAACTTACCTCCTGCATGCAACGTTTCGAAAGCTAAGCGCACAGCTGAGATTTTCTTGACAGAATGGATGTCAACCGGAATCCCCCGTCCATTGTCCGCGATCATTATCGAGCCATCAATGTTAATAGTAACTGCGATTTGATCACAAAATCCGGACCCAGCTTCATCGATTGCATTATCGATAATTTCATAGGCAAGGTGGTGAAGCCCTCTGCTCCCGGTGGAACCAATATACATGCCAGGACGTTTGCGGACGGCTTCCAATCCCTCAAGCACCTGGATAGATTCTGCGTTATATCGTGTAGCTGACAAG